>JBPEXR010000546.1:0-12998 GCA_052031355.1 Paracoccaceae bacterium | reverse complement strand
AAGTCGTTCGTATAGGCGATCAGCAGCGAATAAAGCGGGTTCGACATGCCGCCGACGATGAAGGCCGCCACCAGCAGCACCCAGAAGTTGCCGCCCAGCACCATGCCCAGCAGCGCCCCGCCCCCGCCGATGGCCGAGGCCACGAGGATCAGCTTGCGCCGGTCCATCCGGTCCGACAGCCAGCCCAGCGGGTATTGCACCAGCGTCGCGCCCACGTAGAAGGCCGCCACGAAGCTGGAGATCTGCCCCAGCCCCAGCCCTGCCTCGGCGCCGAAGACGGCGGCCATGCCGAACTGCGCGGCGAAGACACCGCCCAGCAGGAACATCCCCATGCAGCCCAGCGGCGAGATGCGGGCGATCTCGCGCAGGCTCATGGGCTTGGTGGTGTCGAAGGCCGGTGTCGGGCTGATCGACAGAAGGATCGGCGCGAAGGAGATGGAGACCAGCACCGAGGGGATCACGAAAAGCACGAAGCCGGACGGGTCGGCCACCAGCAGCAGCCCCTGCGCCGCCACCACGCCGATCATCTGCACCATCATGTAAAGCGACAGCGCCTGCCCGCGGGTGTCGTTGCTGGCGGCATTGTTCAGCCAGCTTTCGGCGGTGACATAAACGCCCGAGAAGCAAAAGCCGATCAGGATGCGCCCCACCACCCAGGCCCAGGGGTTGGCGAAGGTCGGGTAAAGGATCAGCACCGCAGAGATGAAGCTCGCCAGCGCCGCGAAGACCCGCACGTGCCCGACGCGGCGGATCATCTCGGGCGCCGCGCGGCTGCCACCCAGGAAACCGACGAAATAGGCCGACATGACGATCGACATCTCGAAGGTCGAAAAACCCTCGATTTCGCCGCGCACACCCAGCAGCGTGCCCTGCAGGCCGTTGCCGACCATCAGAAGCATCATGCCCAGCAGCAGGGCCCAAGCACTGGCAAGGACTTTCAGCATGCCACTCCCATCTGGCCCGTCGGGCCGTCCTGTCAAATCTGCGCCGCGGCGCCCTTTTGGGCCCGCCCCGTTCCATCCCGGGCCCGGCCCGTCCAAAGCGCGGCCCCGGCCCCGGCTTAGGCCGGCGCGCCCGGCCGGTCTGGCCCGGGGGCGACCTTTCAGGCCCCGTTAGAGCCGCCGCGCCCCGGGATCAAGAGCGAGGCGTCGCCGTAGGAGAAAAAGCGGTACTGGCTGGCCACCGCATGGGCGTAGATGCGCCGGATCTCCTCCTGCCCCATGAGGGCGGAGACCAGCATCATCAGCGTCGACTTGGGCAGGTGGAAGTTGGTCATCAGCGCATCGGCCGCGCGGAAGGTGAAGCCGGGGTAGATGAAAATATCGGTATCGCCCGACCAGGGGCGCACCTCGCCGGTCTCGCGGGCCGCGGTCTCCAGCAGGCGCAGGGCGGTGGTGCCGACGGGGATGATGCGCCCGCCGGCGGCGCGCGTCTCGGCGATCTCGGTTGCGGCCTGCTGGGAGACCTCGCCCCATTCGGCGTGCATCCGGTGCTGGGTCACGTCGTCCACCTTCACCGGCAGGAAGGTGCCGGCGCCCACGTGCAGCGTGACATGGCTGAAGCGCACGCCGCGGGCCTTCAGCGCGTCGAAGAGCGCCTCGTCGAAGTGCAGCGAGGCGGTGGGCGCGGCCACGGCGCCGGGGCGGCGGGCGAAGACCGTCTGGTAATCCTCGGCGTCGCGGTCATCGGCGGGGCGGCGCGCGGCGATATAGGGCGGCAGCGGCATGGCCCCCGCCTCTGCCAGCGCGGCGTCGAAGTCGGGGCCGGTGAGGTTGAAGGCCAGCACCGCGCTGCCATCCTCGGCCCGGCCTTCCATGCGGGCGCGCAGATCGGCAGAGAAGATCACCTCCTCGCCGGTGCGCAGCTTCTTCAGCGGCTTGACCAGCGCGGTCCAGAGGCCGCCGGGCCGCGGCTCCAGCAGCGTCACCTCGATCCGCGCGGCGCTGGGGCCGGCGGGCCCGTGGCGGTGGCGCTGCCCCGAGAGGCGCGCCGGGATGACACGGGTGTCGTTCAGCACCAGCCGGTCGCCCGGGTTCAGCCAGCGCGGCAGGTCGATCGCCTGCGCGTCCTCGATGCGCAGCGCTTCTGGCCCGGCCGCGTCGCCCTGCGCCACCAGCAGCCGCGCGGAGGAACGCGGCCGCACGGGCCGGGTGGCGATCAGCGCCTCGGGCAGGTCGAAATCGAAATCGCTCAGCTTCATGGCCGTCCTCGTGCAGCGGCGCGCCGGCCGCGCTACTCCAGCTCTGGCGGCGGGCGGCGGAAAATCTCGCGGAAGAGGCCCGGCGTCAGCACCGACAGCGGGTTGACCCCGACCTCGGGCGCATCCTTATCCCCCTTCAATGTGAAATTGAAGCCGAAGAGTCCCTCGCCCTTGCGGCTGAACAGGCTGCCGACCCCGTTCACCAGGTAGAGCGGCGAGAGGACCCCCTGCAGGTCCATCCGCTGCCGCGCGATGTCGTAAAAGCCGTTGAGCGACAGCCCCAGCGAGGGCCCGAAGGCGCTGGCATGGCTGAGGATCAGCTGGCCGGGTGTCAGGCGGAAGCGGGCCTCGACCTCGGTAAAGGCGATGCCCTGCCCGCCCAGCTGCTCCAGCAGGCCGACGATGGAGAGGGCCGACAGCAGCTCGGCCATGGCGGGGGCGTCGCGCAGGCGCGCGTCCTCGACCACGAGGCGCCCGTCGTAATGGCCCGGCCCGTCGCCGGTGGGCACCAGCCAGAGGCGCAGATCGCCGCCGCGCACCCGTTCCATCAACCGGGCCGAGCGCAGAACCCCGCCCGCGTCCCCGGCGCGCAGCTCCACCGCGCTGCCACCGTTCTGCGGCACTACCCGCCCGGTCACCAGCGCGCCACCGTTGACCCGGCCGGTGAAGTCGCCCGTCAGCCCGCCGGCGGTCGACAGATCGCTGCGAAAATCGTGCAGCGCCAGCCCGTCCAGCACCACCAGCCGATCGAGCGCCAGCCGCAGCGGCAGACCGTTGCCAGCGCCCCCTCCGGCGCCCGGCGCGCCGCCGCCGCCGCCCCGGGGCAGCGCGCGCAGATCGACGCGGCCGCCCGGCACCTCCGCCGCCAGCCCTGCGCCGGCCGGGCGCAGGCGCACCGGCGCGTCCAGCCAGCCGCCCAGGCGCACCCGGTCGAAGACCGCCTGGCGCAGCTTGCCGCCCTCGGTCAGCTCGATGCGCCCCTCGGCCCGCAGCCCGGCGGCCGTCAGCTCCAACGCCTCGACGGTGGCGGGCGCCCCCAGCGCGCCGCGCACCACCAGGCTGCCCGATTGCCCCGGCGGCTTCCCCCAACCCAGCGGCGCCAGGCGCAGGCGCAGCCCCGAAAGGTCGGAGCTGAGCGTATAGGCCGGCGGCCGCCCCTTCGGCAGATCGACGCGCAGCCGCCCGGCGCCCTGCCCCGTCACCGCCCCGGCGGGCAGCGCGATGCCGAATTCGTCAAGGAACCGCTCGGACAGCTCCACCTCCGCTTGCACCGCCGGCGCGCCGGGGGGCGGCCCCGACAGCGAGATGGGCAGCGCGAAACTGCCATCGAAGGGGACCCGGCCCAGGCGTCCGCGGCCGGCGATCTCGAGCCCCGCGGGATCGGCGCGCAGGCTCAGCTCGGGCGCGGCCAGAACGCGGCCCGGCACCAGCGTGCGGCTTTCCACGCCGGTCAGCCGCCCCCAGACGTCGAAGCGCAGCATCTCGCGCGGCATCTGCTTCATCAACCGCAGGTCGAGCCCCGCGCTGAGCGCCGCGCGCCCATCGGCCAGCGTCACCTCGCGCCCGGCGCGCGACAGCAGCCGGAAAGGCGGCTCGTCCAGCAGCGAGAGCATGGCGGTGATCGTGCTGTCGGTCTTCAGATCGATCCGCGCCGGCGGGTCGGGGATGCGCACGTCGGGAATGACCAGGGTCGAGCCGGCGATGTCCACCATCCCGCCGCGCGGGGCGCGCACCCGGCCGGCCTCGGCCACCACCGCCAGGCGGTTGCCCGACAGCACCAGACGTCCCGCGCCCTCCTCGATCGGCGGCAGGGTCTTCATGTAAAGCGCGCTGGCCCCCGTGAATTCGGCGCCGAGGTAGAGGACCGGCGGCGCCCCGGGGCGCCCGCGCCAGGAGAACTGCCCCCGGCGCAGCGTCCCCTCCAGCACGTTGGCGGCGTACCAGTTGCGCGAGCGCGGCTTGAAGGCGGGCGGCCAGTAGTCCAGCAGCCGCGCCGCGTCGAGCTGCGTCAGCTGCCCGTCGAGCGCCACCTCCCAGCCCCGCGCCTGCGCCGCCAGCTTGCCCGAGAGGCGCAGCGGCGGTGCGGCGCCGCCCAGAACGAGCTGGCCGAGGTCCAGCACGAATGGGTCGAGCCGCAGCCGGAAATCCGCCGCCGCGCCGCCAAGGTCCAGCGGCACGGCGAAGGTATTGTCGGGATTGGCCTCGAACCGGGCGAGGCGGAACTGGCCCAGCAGCGTCTCCGGCCAGCCCTCGGACAGCCCGTCGAGGACGGCGCGCCCCTCGGCGGTGGCGGTGATCCAGGCGCTTTTCAGCGAGATCTCGTCGAACTGCAGCTCCTCGCGCTGCGGCAGGTAGGTGAAGTAGGTGCGCGCCTCCTCGAAGGGCAAGGGCGCGGTCTCGTCGCGCGGCTGCAGCACGCCGGGGCCGATCTGCAGGCTGGCGTTCAGCGGCCCCAGCGCCCCGGCCGCGTCGGTCGACACGCGCAGCGCGCCGGAGATGGGCGCCCGCAGCGCCCCCAGCCAGGCCAGCGCCGGGCTTTGCGCCGCGATGTCGCCGGCCGCCATGTCGCTGATGTTCACCCCCGCCTGCATCTCGGCCGAGCCCATGCGCGAGGCGTAGAAGGCCTGCAGCGTCGCCGCCTGCGCGCCGCCGCCCAGAAGGGCGAAATCCCCCTCGATCCGCAGATCGCGCAAGGCGGGGCCGGAGCGTGCAAGGCGCAGCCGCCCGCCATCCACCGTCCAGCGCCGCCCGGCGCGGGCGTCGGCATAGGTCAGCGTCACTGCCTCCACCTCGGCCCGGCGCAGGGTGGCAAGCTGCGGGCGTTCCAGCAGCGCGTCGATCCCGCCGACGAGGGCCGCCAGGCTTGGCGCGCGCTCCGCCGCCGGCAGGGCCGCGCCGAAAGCCAGGTCGAAACTGCCGTCGCGGTCGCGGCGCAGCGACAGGAAGGCCCCTTCGAGGCGCAGATCGCGCAGCCGCACCTCGCGCTGCAGAAGCCCGCGCATCGACAGGCCCGCATCCAGCCGGGTCAGCCGCGCGATCTCCGTGCCCGCCTCGTCCCGCAGCGCCACGCCGTGCAGGGTGATGTTGGGCCGCCAGTCGCGGGCGATGGTCACCGACAGATCGTCAAAGCCCAGCCGCAGCCCGGCCAGCGCCTGCTGGGCGCGCGCCTCGATGCGCCGTTCGGCCCAGTCGGGCAGCGCGATCGACCGCCCCGGCAGCCAGAGGGCCAGCGCCGCGCCCAGGATGCCCAGAAGCACCACGACCAGCACCAGCGCGCGCAGCAACCCCCGCAGGACGCGGGCGCGGCGGGGGGCCGGGGCGGGGTCGGCGGCGGTCTCGGCGCCGGTCGTCGCGCTTGGGGGTTTCAATCGGTCTCGCCGCTGCTTTCAACTTGCCTGCCAGCACCTAATATGAAACCTCGCCACGCCGCCAGTGAAAGGAGACCCCATGACCGAGCTGCCCGCCCCCGGTGCCCCCGCCCCCGACTTCACCCTGCCGCGCGCGGATGGCGACCCGGTGACCCTGTCGCAGCTGGCCGGCCGGCAGGTCGTGCTGTTCTTCTACCCGCGTGACGACACCTCCGGCTGCACCTCCGAGGCCAAGGCCTTCAGCGCGCTGCTGGAACAGTTCGAGGCCGCCGGCGCCGCGGTCTTCGGCATTTCGAAGGACGATCTGAAGTCGCATGCGAAGTTCGCCGGGAAACACGGGCTGACCGTGCCGCTGTTGTCGGATGCCGAGGGCGACACCTGCGAGCGCTACGGCGTCTGGGCCGAGAAGAAGATGTACGGGCGCAGCTTCATGGGCATCAATCGCACCACCGTTCTGGTGGGCGCGGATGGCACGGTGCGGCGCGTCTGGCCCAAGGTGAAGGTCGCCGGCCACGCCGAGGAGGTGCTCGAAGCGGTACGCGAGGCCGCAAGCGAGCCAGAAAACGAGGTGGACCGGGCATGACCCAACCCGAAGCCACCGCCGCGCAGGATAGCGAGCTGCCCGAAACCCTCTCGGACATGGCCGTGGCCGTGCTGACCACCGCCGACGGGCGCGCCAAGACGGCGCTGTCGCGCCGCTGCGCCGCCCGCTGGCAGGGGCTGCGCGCGGCGGGCGAGGCGCTGCCCATCGGCCGCGCCCGCCCGCCCCTGCGCCCCGCGCGCCCCGCAGCGCCCGAGTTGCGCGACCCGCGCGACGTGCCGCGCCGCCGTCCCGGCAGCCCGGCCGGGCGCATCGCCCTGCTGCACGCCGTCGCGCATATCGAGCTGAACGCCGTCGATCTGCACTGGGACATCATCGCGCGTTTCGCCGAAGTGCCCATGCCGATGGGGTTCTACGACGATTGGGTGAAGGCCGCGGACGAGGAATCCAAGCACTTCAACCTGATGTGCGACTGCCTGGAGGCGCAGGGCAGCCATTACGGCGCCCTGCCCGCCCACGCCGGCATGTGGCGCGCCGCCGAGGACACGGCCGAGGATTTCATGGGCCGCCTTGCCGTCGTGCCCATGGTGCTGGAGGCGCGTGGCCTCGACGTGACGCCCGGGATGATCGACATCTTCCGCAAGGCCGGCGCCGACGATGCCGTGGCGGCGCTGGAAGTGATCTACGCCGAGGAAGTGCACCACGTCGCCTATGGCTCGAAGTGGTTCCACTTTCTCTGCGGGCGCGAGGACCGCGACCCGAAGGAGGCGTTCCACGGGCTGGTGCAGCGCTATTTCCACGGCGCACTCAAGCCGCCTTTCAACGAGGAGAAGCGCGCCGAGGCCGGCCTGCCGCCGGATTTCTACTGGCCGCTGGCCGACCAGGCACCGCCAAGGCCGCGCGGCGGCGGGTGATCTTTCCGCAAAGGAAGGCTTGGTCGCGCGCCCTGTTGCCGAGTCGAAAGGAAATCTAGGCAAATTTTTGCCGATTAACGAAATTTCAGGGAACTGTGGCGAATCGCACCCGCAAAAATGTTGCGCCGCAAGGTGGTGGCCGGTAAGCACTTCCCCCAAGACGACGGCGCGCGCGCCCAGAACGTCGGTGTAGGGACGGGACAAGGACGGCTCAGGTGCGGACCCAGCTAGCGATCAAGACCCATGCTCTGCTCGAGCGGCTCTTCCCCGAACGCCGGCTTTTCCTGAGATCCGATACCGATACCCGCTTCATCCGCCTGCGCTCCGGCACCCAGGCGCTGGCCGCCACCGTCACCGCGCTGGTGCTGGGCTGGACCATCGTCGCCACCGCGATCCTGCTGATGGATTCCATCGGTTCGGGCAATTTCCGCGAACAGGCGCTGCGCGATCAGCAGAACTACCAGGAACGGCTGAAGACGCTGGCCGAGGAACGCGACCAGCGCGCCGAGGAAGCCCTGGCGGCGCAAGAGCGGTTCAACGCCGCGCTGGAGCGGATCTCGGACATGCAGAGCGAGCTTCTGACCTCCGAGACCCGCCGGCGGGAGTTGAGCAAGGCGCTGGAGGCGGTGCAGGCCACGCTGCGCGGCACCATCAAGGCCCGCGACGGCGCACGCGAGAAGCTGGCCGCGCTGCAGGCCGAGAAGAACGGCACCGCCGCGGGCAGCAACCCGGCGCTGTCGTCGGGCACGCTGGACATGCTGGCCGGGGCCCTGTCGCGCACCGCCGAGCAGCGCGACGCCATGCTGGCCGAGGCCGAGGCCGCCGCGCTGCACGCGGACGAGCTGGCCACCGAGATCAAGCTGATCGAAGAGCGCAACGACCAGATCTTCCGCCAGCTGGAAGAGGCGATGACCGTCTCGGTCGAGCCGCTGGACAAGATGTTCAAGGCCGCCGGCATGGACCCGGACCGCGTCATCGACCAGGTGCGCCGCGGCTATTCCGGCCAGGGCGGCCCCCTGACCCCGCTGAGCCTGTCGACCCGCGGCGAGGACCCGACCGCCGACGCGCTGCGCGCCAACCGCATCCTGAACGAGATGGACCGCCTGAACCTTTACCGGATCGCGGTCGAGAAATCGCCCTTCGCCCTGCCCGTCAAGGGCGCCTACCGCTTCACCTCCGGCTTCGGCCGGCGCTGGGGGCGGATGCACAAGGGCGCCGATTTCGCCGGCGCCCACGGCTCGCCCATCTATGCCACCGCCGACGGGGTCGTGACCCACGCCGGCTGGCTGTCCGGCTATGGCCGGCTGATCAAGATCCAGCACGAGTTCGGGATCGAAACGCGCTATGCGCACCTGTCCAAAATCCGCGTGAAGGTCGGCCAAAGAGTCTCGCGCGGGGACCGGATCGGTGATATGGGAAACAGTGGGCGCTCCACCGGCACGCATCTGCACTACGAAGTGCGCGTGGGTGGCAATGCCGTCAATCCGATGATCTATATCAAGGCTGCTAACGATGTTTTCTAAGAGCAAAATCAATGAGCCCGGCCCCAAGACCGGGGAGGCGCAGAAGCCCGCAGCCCCCGAGAGCGCGGCCCCCGCGCCCAAGCAGGCCGACTACAAGGCATCGGCCCCCAAGGCCAAGCCGCCGGCCTCTGTCCTGTCGACGGACCTGCACATCACCGGCAACCTGAAGACCACCGGCGACATCCAGGTCGAAGGCACGGTCGAGGGTGACATCCGCGCGCATCTGCTGACCATCGGCGAGACCGCGACCATCAAGGGCGAAGTGACCGCCGACGACGTCGTGGTGAACGGCCGCATCGTCGGCCGCGTCCGCGGCCTGAAGGTCCGCCTGACCTCCACCGCCCGGGTCGAGGGCGACATCATTCACAAGACGATCGCGATTGAAAGCGGCGCGCATTTCGAAGGCTCGGTGCAGCGCCAGGACGATCCGCTGAACTCCAAGTCGCAGGGCGGCGGCCAGCCGCAGGGCCAGGCCCAGGTCAAGACCGGCGGCCAGGCCTGACAAAGCCCCGCCGCCACGGCAAACGGAAGGCACCCCGCGGGGTGCCTTTTCGTTTGTTCGGCAATAACTTGGCGCACGATCCTCGCGCGGCGCCTCAGGCCTCCAGCTCGGCGTCCCAGTAAAGGAAATCGACCCAGCTGTCGTGCAGGTGGTTGGGCGGGAAGCGCCGGCCCATGTTGCGCAGCTCCTCCGCCCCCGGCTGGCGCGGGATCTTGCGCAGCGACATGCCCACCCGGCGCAGGCTTTTGGAGCCCTTGCGGAGGTTGCAGGGCGCACAGGCCGCGACGACGTTCTCCCAGCTCGTCACGCCCCCCGCCGCGCGCGGGATGACGTGGTCGAAGGTCAGCTCGCCCTTCGAGCCGCAGTACTGGCAGCGGAATTCGTCCCTCAGAAAAAGATTGAAGCGCGTGAATGCCACGCGCTTCCTCGGTTTGACGTAATCTTTCAGGACCACCACGCTGGGGATGCGGATCCGCGTCGATGGCGAGTGCACCCAGATGTCGTATTCGGCGACGATATCCACCCTGTCGAGCCAGGCCGCCTTGATCGCCTCCTGCCAGGGCCATAGCGAAAGCGGGTAGTAGGATAACGGCCGGTAGTCGGCGTTGAGCACCAGGGCGGGGTGCTGTTTCAGTGCCGCGGGCTCGCGCACGAAACTGGTCCTGAAATCGCCGTCCATCCGGGTCACATCCTCCCGCCAAAGCGCTGCGAGTTGCCCGAAGCGGGGATTTCCGCCCCGGTACCAACCACTATATATCGGGGCTTCATTCTGGCAACCCCCTTGATATGCCCCCGTCCCCGTGGCCATCCTGGCGTGGCCGGATGACACCTTGATGACGGCTCGCGCCCCTTCCCGCGGCATGGCCCGAAACCGGCGGGCGCGGCCGCCTTGAAGGGGCGCCCCGCGATGATACCCTGTTTTGCATGGAAGATGACAAGGATCTGCCCCGCGCCGCGCCGCTGTCGGCGATGCTGGAGACCGCGCTCTATGCCGAGGACCTGCCCGCGGCGGAGGCGTTCTATGCCGGCGTGCTGGGCCTGGAAGTGGTGCAGCGAGTGGAGGGGCGGCACGTCTTCTTCCGCGTCGGCGCGGGCATGCTGCTGGTCTTCAACCCCGCCGCGACCGAGGTGCCGGGGCAGAACCCGCGCCTGCCGGTACCCAGCCACGGCGCCCGCGGGCCGGGGCACGCCTGTTTCGCCGCCCACCGCGCGCAGATCGCCGCCTGGCGCGACCGTTTGCGCGCCGCAGGCGTGGCGATCGAGGAAGAATTCGACTGGCCGAACGGCGCGCGCTCGCTCTACTTCCGCGACCCGGCGGGCAATTCGCTGGAGATGGCCGAGCCCTGGCTCTGGGACGGCGCGCGGGCGGATTGACCGCCCCGCGCGGGAATTTATGCGTGATGCCGTGCGCTTAGAGCCCCAGCTTGTCGCGCATGAAGGCCAGCGCCACCGACAGGCCGTCGGGCGCGATGCCATGCGCGGTGCCCTTCATCACATGGGCGTAGATGTCCTTCCAGCCGGCGGCCTGCAGCGCCTCGGCCGCCTGCGGCAGCGACTGGGGCGGCACCACGTCGTCGGCATCGCCATGCACCAGCAGCACAGGCGGGCGGCTGACCGCCTCGTCGGCCAGCAGCTCGGGGTTCAACAGCCGGCCGGAGAAGCCGACGATGCCGGCCAGCGCATCCTCGCGCCGCGGGGCGACCTGCAGGGCCATCATCGTGCCCTGGCTGAAGCCGAAAAGGACCACCTGCTCGGGCAGCAGATCCTCGTCCACCATCAACGCGTCGAGAAAGGCGTCGAGGTCGGCAGCGGCGGCGGCCATGCCGCGGGCGGCTTCCTCTTCCGAGCTTTGGTCGATCCAGGGGATCGGGAACCACTGGTAGCCCATCGGTGCGCCGGCGCAGGCTTCGGGCGCGTCGGGGGCGACGAACAGCGTGTCGGGCAGATGTTCGGACAGCGGATCGGCCAGGCCCAGCAGGTCGGCGCCATTGGCGCCGTAGCCATGCAGGAACACCACCGCGGATCGGGTCTCGCCGGATTTGGGCGCCTTGCGTTCGGCCTGTAGCACGCGGGTCATCTTATTCCTTCCCTCGATTTTTCATGCGCGTAGTAGGCCCAGAGCGCGCGCGCCGCAACCGCCCGCCAGGGGGCCCAGTCCTGCGCGATCTCGCGCAGCGCACGCTCGCGCGGGCGTTCGGGCAGATCGAAGAGCAGCCGCGCGCCCTCCTGCAGCGCCAGATCGCCGGGGGCGAAGACATCGGCCCGCCCGAGGCTGAACATGGCGTAGATCTCGGCCGTCCAGATGCCGATGCCGGGCACCTCGGTCAGCGTGGCGATCACCTCCGGCGTGGGGGCGCGGCGCAGGGCGCGGTAGTCGATGCGCGCTGCCGCCAGGGCCTTGGCATAGCGGATCTTCTGGCGCGAGAGGCCGCAGGCGCGCAGCTCCTCCTCGCTGGCCCAGGTGATCTTGCGCGGGCCGGTCAGACGCGCGGCCTTCATCCGCCCCCAGATCGCATCCGCCGCGGCCACGCTGACCTGCTGGCTGACGATGGCGCCCAGCAGCTGGGCGAAGCCGTCCGGCCGGCGGCGCAGCGGCAGCGGGCCGGTCGCCTCCAGCGCGCGGGCAAAGCGCGGCTCGGCCTGGGCAAGATGCGCGCAGCCTTCGGCGATACAATCCAGCGAGGTGATGATGCGTTCGCCCGGCGGGCCTTCGATATGCATGGCGTCTCCCGTTTGGCCCGACCCTAAGCGGGCGCGCGGGCGGAGGCAAAGGCCAATCGGGGCCCCAAGGGCGCCCGGGGACACCGGGAAACCACGGGGCGGCGGCCCGGCCGGCGCTTTGCGCCTTGCCCGGGCCGGGTGCAGGGCGTAACCCCGAGGGCATGACCGCCCTTGCCGACAGCCCCGCCGCCCCCCGCGACCGCCGCGCCCGCCGAAACGTGATCGTCCTGGTGCTGGCGCAGGCCATCCTGGGCGCGCAGATGCCGATCATCTTCACCGTCGGCGGGCTGGCCGGGCAATCGCTGGCCGGCAACATCTGTTTCGCGACGCTGCCGATCTCGCTGATCGTGCTGGGCTCGATGCTTTCGGCGACGCCGCTGTCGGCCATCATGCAGCGCTTCGGGCGCCGGGCGGGCTTCGCCATCGGCGCGCTGGGGGGTGCCTCGGGCGGGGCGATCGCGGCGCTGGGGCTTTACCTTGCCTCCTTCCCCGTCTTCCTGGCGGGCAGCCTGCTGACGGGCATCTACATGTCGGCGCAGGGCTTTTACCGCTTCGCCGCGGCCGACACCGCCTCCGAAGCGTTCCGGCCGAAGGCGATCTCCTACGTCATGGCCGGCGGGCTGGCGGCGGCGGTGATCGGCCCGCAGCTGGTCAAGGCCACGTCCGAGGCGCTGCCGGTGCTGTTCCTGGGCGCCTATGGCGCGGTGATCGCGCTGAACGTGCTGGGCGCGCTGCTGTTTCTCTTCCTCGACATCCCGCGCCCGCCGGCCCCGGCGGTGGACGCGCCGCGCGGCCGCAGCCGGCTGGAGATGCTGCGCACCCCGCGCATCGCCGTAGCGGTGATCTGCGGCATGGTCTCCTACGCGCTGATGAACCTGGTGATGACCTCGACACCGCTGGCGGTGGTGGGTTGCGGCTACAGTGCCGCCGATGCCGCGGACGTGGTGACCGGGCACGTGCTGGCGATGTTCGCGCCCTCCTTCTTCACCGGCCACCTGATCGCCCGCTTCGGGGTGGAGCGGATCGTCGCGCTGGGGCTGGCGATCCTGGCCGCCGCAGGCGTCGTGGCGCTGAGCGGCGCGGTGCTGAGCAATTTCTTCATCGCCCTGGCGCTGCTGGGGCTGGGCTGGAACTTCGGGTTCATCGGCGCGACGGCGATGCTCGCCTCGGCGCACGAGCCGCACGAGCGCGGCCGGATGCAGGGGCTGAACGATCTCTTCGTCTTCGGC
>JBPEXR010000545.1:0-6749 GCA_052031355.1 Paracoccaceae bacterium | reverse complement strand
AGGATTGGCCCGACGAGGCGATGCGCGCCGCCGCCCCCGACCGGCGCACCGCCGTCGTGCTGCTGACGCATGACCCGAAGCTTGACGACCCCGCGCTGATCGAGGCGCTGGGAAGCGAGGCTTTCTACGTCGGCGCCCTTGGCTCTACCCGCACCCACGCCAAACGGTTGGAGCGGCTGCGCGCCGCCGGCGTGGCGGAAGCGGCGCTGGCACGCATCGACGCGCCCATCGGCCTCGACATCGGCGCGGCCACCCCGGCGGAAATCGCGACCGCGGTTCTGGCGCAGATCGTCGCCCAGCTGCGAAAGCCCGCGCCGTGAGGTTCGGCCCCCTGCCGCTGGGCCGCGCCGAGGGCGCGATCCTGGCCCATTCGCACCCGCTGCCCGGCGGCAGGCGCCTGCGCAAGGGGCGCCGGCTGGCGCCCGAGGACCTGGCGCGGCTGCGGGAGGCGGGCGTTGCGGAAGTGGTCGTCGCGCAGCTTGGCCCGGACGACGTGCACGAGGATGCCGCCGCCCGCCGCATCGCCGCGGCGCTGCTGGACCGTCCCGCGCCTGGCCTGCGCGCCGGCCCGGCGGGCACCGGGCGGGTGAACCTGCTCTCCGAAGGGGCCGGCATCCTCGACATGCGGGCCGAAGCGCTGCACGCGCTGAACGCCGTCGATCCGATGATCACCCTGGCGACGCTGCCGCGCTTCGCCCCGCTGGGCGCGGGCACGATGGCGGCGACCGTGAAGATCATCTCCTACGCCGTGCCGGAGCAAGCCGTGGCGCAGGCCGAGGCGGCGGCCCGGGGCGCGCTGTGGCGCGCGGCGCCGGCGCTGGACGCCGCGGCGCTGATCGTCACCCACCCGCCGGGGCAGGAGGACACGCCGGGCGCGCAGGCGGGGGCCGAGAAGGGGATCGCCGCCACCCGGCAGCGGCTGGCCACTTTCGGGGTTCGGCTGGAGGGGGTGCTGCACGTCGCCCACGAGGTCGGCCCCATCGCCGAGGCGCTGTCGGCCACGCTTGGCCCCGGCGGGGCCCCGCTGGCGCTGCTGCTGACGGCCACCGCGACCTCCGATCCCGCCGATACCGCGCCCGAGGCGCTGCGCCGCGCGGGCGGCGCGGTCACGCGCTTCGGCATGCCCGTCGATCCGGGCAACCTGCTGTTCCTCGGCGCGCTGGATGCGCGTCCGGTGATCGGGCTGCCGGGCTGCGCCCGCTCGCCGGCGCTGAACGGGGCGGACTGGGTGCTGGCGCGGGTGATCTGCGGGCTGCCGCCCACGCACGGGGACATTGCCGCGATGGGGGTCGGCGGGCTGCTGAAGGAAAGCCCCGCGCGCCCGCACCCGCGCGCCGGCTGAGGCGGGAAACCCGGCCCCCCAACGCGAAAGGCCGCCCCAGGGGGGCGGCCTTTGCTTTGCGCCCTCGCGAGGGCTTACTTGTTGAGGGGGCCGATCATCATGATCATCTGGCGGCCTTCCATCTTCGGCATGTTCTCGACCTTGCCCAGTTCCTTGACGTCCTCGGCCACACGCTCCAGCAGATCGCGGCCCAGGTTCTGGTGCGCCATCTCGCGGCCGCGGAAGCGCAGGGTGACCTTCACCTTGTCGCCCTTCTCCAGGAACTTGACGACGTTGCGCATCTTGACTTCGTAGTCGTGCGTGTCGGTGTTGGGGCGGAACTTCACCTCCTTCACCTCGATCGTCTTCTGGTTCTTGCGGGCCTCGGCCTCTCGCTTCTGCTGTTCGTACTTGAACTTGCCGAAATCCATGATCTTGCAGACCGGCGGGGTCGCGTTGGGCGAGATTTCCACCAAGTCCAGCCCGGCCTCCGCGGCCAGGTCGAGCCCGCGCGCGGGCGGCACGACGCCGATGTTCTCGCCCTCCGGTCCGATGAGGCGGATCTCGGGGGCGCGGATCTTGTCGTTGACGCGGGGGCCGGTATCGCGCGTGGGCGGCGCGTTGTGGGGTCTGCGGGCTATGGTTTCGTTCCTTCGATCATTGAGAAATTCTGAAAGCGAAAGGTAGCTTTGCCCCCGCGGTGTTTCAAGCGCCAAATCGGGGCGGCACCGCCCAAAGAAAGGGCGCCCGGTTCGGGCCCCGTTCGGGCCGCCCTGGCGCCCCGCCGGCGCCCCCCGTGCGCGGCCCTCGATGCCTGGGATAAGGCCGGGCGCCGGCGGCGGCTTCCAAGCGTATTGCACCGCGCGGGCGGGGATGGTTCACTTCGCCCGGGCCGGGCTGCCGCGCGGCCCGGGGCAGGGGAGGATGGATGCGGTTTTCCGGCTGGCGCGTCTTGCGCGAAGGTCTGACGGGCAACCGGGGCTGGCGGCCGCACTGGCGCGACCCGGCCCCGCGCGAGGCCTATGACATCGTCATCATCGGCGGCGGCGGGCACGGGCTGGCCACCGCCTTCTACCTGGCTGCGCAGTATGACCAGCCGCGTGTCGCGGTGCTGGAGAAGGGCTGGATCGGCGGCGGAAACGTCGGGCGCAACACCACCATCGTGCGCGCCAACTACTTCCTGCCCGGCAACTCCGAGTTCTACTCCCACTCCATGAAACTGTGGGAGGGGCTGGAGCAGACGCTGAACTACAACGTCATGCATTCGCAGCGCGGTCTCATCAACCTGTTCCATTCCGACGGGCAGCGCGATGCCTTCGCCCGCCGCGGCAACGCGATGATCAACCAGGGGGACGACGCGGTGCTGCTGGACCGCGACGGCGTGCGCCGGATGCTGCCCTACCTGGATTTCGAGCAGGCGCGCTTCCCGATCTACGGCGGGCTCTACCATCCGCGCGGCGGCACCGCGCGGCACGATGCGGTCGCCTGGGGCTTTGCCCGCGGGGCCGATGCGCGGGGCGTCGACATCATCCAGAACTGCGAGGTGACGGGCATCGACATCTCGCAGGGCCGCGTCACCGGGGTGCAGACCAGCCGCGGCGCGATCCGGGCGAAGAAGGTGGCGCTGGCGGCGGCGGGACGCTCGGGGCAGGTGGCGGCGATGGCCGGGTTGCGCCTGCCGATCGAAAGCCACGTGCTGCAGGCCTTCGTGACCGAGGGGCTGAAGCCCTGCATCGATCATGTCATCAGCTTCGGCATGGGGCATTTCTACATCAGCCAGTCCGACAAGGGCGGGCTGGTCTTCGGCGGGGACCTGGACTTCTACGCCTCCTACGCGCAGCGCGGCAACCTGCCCATGGCAGAGCACGTGATGGAGGCCGGAATGACGCTGATGCCGATGATCGGCAAGGCGCGGGTGCTGCGCTCCTGGGGCGGGATCATGGACATGACGCCCGACGGCTCGCCGATCATCGACCGCGCCCCGGTCGAGGGGCTCTACCTCAATTGCGGCTGGTGCTACGGCGGCTTCAAGGCGGTGCCGGCCTCGGGGCAGTGCTACGCGCATCTGCTGGCGACGGACAAGCCGCACCCGGCGGCCGAGAAATTCCGCCTCGACCGGTTCCGCACCGGCCGCGGCCTGATGGACGAGGAGGGGACCGGTGCGCAGCACAACCTTCATTGAGCGCGACCGGGGCGGCGCGGCATGAGGCTGCCCTGTCCTATCTGCGGCGACCGCGACCGGCGGGAGTTCACCTACCTCGGGGACGCGGTGCTGATGCAGCGCCCGGACCTGGAGGCGGGGCTCGAGGCCTGGGACGCCTACCTGCACCTGCGCGACAATCCCGCCGGGCGCACGCGCGATCTGTGGCAGCACGAGATGGGCTGCGGCGCCTGGCTGGTGGTCGAGCGCGACACCCGCACGCACGAGGTTTTCGGCGCGCGCCTCGCCCGGGAGGCCGCGCAGGGGCAGGCCGCGCCCGCCCGGCCGGCGGAGGAGGGCGCATGAGGCTGTCGCGCGGCGGGCTGATCGACCGAAGCCGCCCCTTGGGCTTTCGCTTCGACGGGCGCGATTACAGCGGCTTTGCCGGCGACACGCTGGCCTCGGCCCTGCTGGCGGCGGACCAGCGCCTGGTGGGGCGGTCCTTCAAGTATCACCGCCCGCGCGGCGTCTATACCGCCGGCTCGGACGAGCCCAACGCCCTTGTCACCCTGGCCCGCGGACCTGGGTCCGAGCCGAACCTGCGCGCCACCACGCTGGAGCTTTTCGACGGGCTGGAGGCGCGCAGCCAGAACGCCTGGCCCAGCCTGCGCTACGACCTTCTGGCGGTGAACGACCGGCTGTCGCGCTTCCTCGGCGCGGGCTTCTACTACAAGACGATGATGTGGCCCCGCGCCGCCTGGGAGCGGCTTTACGAGCCGCTGATCCGCCGCGCCGCCGGGCTGGGCCGCCTCTCTGGCGCGCCCAATCCGGACGCCTACGAGACCGCCTTCGCCCATTGCGACCTGCTGGTGATCGGCGCCGGGCCCGCGGGCCTCATGGCGGCCTGGGCGGCGGGGCAGGCGGGCGCGCGGGTGATCCTGGCCGACGAGGCGCCCCGCCCCGGCGGGCGCCTGCTGGACGAGGTCGAAGAGGTCGGCGGCCGCCCCGGCGCCGACTGGGCCGCCGGCCTTGTGGAAGAGCTGGAGAGCCTGCCCAACGTCGCGCTGATGCGCCGCACCGCGGTGACCGGCGCCTACGACCAGGGCACCTTCGCGGCGCTGGAGCAGGTCTCGGCCCATCTTGCCGAACCGCCCGAGGGGGCGCCCCGCGCCACCTTCTGGCGCATCCACGCGCGCCGCGCGATCCTGGCCGCCGGCGCGCTGGAGCGGGGCGTCGCCCTGCCGGGCAACGACCGCCCCGGCGTGATGCTGGCCGGCGCGGTGCGCAGCTACCTCAACCGCTACGCCGTGGCGCCGGGCGGGCGGATCGTCGTGTTCGGCAATAGCGACGGCATCCACCGCACCGCGCGCGACCTGTCAGAGGCGGGCGTCCACGTCGCCGCCGTCGTCGATTCCCGCCCCGAGGGGGCCGCCGCCGCCCCCCGCGCCGGCTCCTGGCAGGTCCACCGCGGCGCGCAGGTCTGCGGCACCTACGGCCGCCACGGGATCGAGGCGGTGCGCCTGCGCCACCCCGACGGGCGCGAAGAGGTGCTGCAGGCCGATTGCCTGGCGCTGTCGGGCGGCTGGAACCCGGCGGTTCACCTGGCCTGCCACCACGGCGCGCGCCCCGAATGGAATGCCGACCTGGCCGCCTTCCTGGCGCCCGAGGGCGCGGTGCCTGGCCTGCGCGCCGCCGGGGCCGCGGCCGGGCGCTTCTCCACCGCCGCCTGCCTGGAGGACGGGCGCGACGCGGCGCAGGCGGCGTTGCAGGACCTCGGTCTGCGCCCCGCGCCGGTGGAGGTGCCGCGCGCCGAAGACGGCGCCTACGAGATCGCGCCGCTCTGGCAGGTGCCGGGGAAGGGGCGCGCCTTCCTCGACCTGCAGAACGACGTGACGGTGAAGGACGTGGCCCAGGCCGCGCAGGAGAACTTCCGCGCGGTCGAACACATGAAGCGTTACACCACGCAAGGCATGGCGACCGACCAGGGCAAGCTGAGCAACGTGACCGCCCTCGCGGTGCTGGCCGATGCGACCGGGCGCAGCATCCCGCAGACCGGCACCACGACCTTCCGCCCGCCCTACCTGCCGGTGCCCATCGCCGCGATGGGCGGCGAGGCGCAGGGCCAGGGGTTCGCCCCGGTGCGCCGCATCCCCTCGGACGCCGCCGCCCGGCGGGCCGGAGCGCCGATGCTGGAGACCGGCCTGTGGTACCGCCCCGCCTATTTCCCGCGGCCGGGGGAGCATCACTGGCGCATGTCCTGCGACCGCGAGGTGGCCCACGTGCGCGAGGCGGTGGGCGTGACCGATGTCTCGACCCTGGGCAAGATCGACGTGCAGGGCCCCGATGCGGCCGCCTTCCTCGATTTCGTCTACACCGGCACGATGTCGAAGCTGCAGGAGGGGCAGGTCCGCTACGGGCTGATGCTGCGCGAGGATGGCCACGTCATGGACGACGGCACCTGCGCGCGGCTGGGCCCGGAGCATTTCCTTGTCACCACCACCACCGCCGCCGCCGGGCTGGTGATGCGGCACATGGAGTTTGCCCACCAGGTGCTGCGCCCGGGGCTGCGGCTGCGGCTCGCCTCCGTCACCGACGCCTGGGCGCAATTCGCCATCGCCGGCCCCGCCGCGCGCGAGGTGCTGGGCGCGGTTCTGGCAGAGGTGCCGCCGCTGGACTTCATGCGCTGGGCGCCGGTGCGTCTCGCGGACGGGGCGGACGGGGCGGACGGGGCGGACGGGGTGGAGGGGCGCCTCTTCCGCATCTCCTTCTCCGGCGAGCTGGGGTTCGAACTGGCGGTGCCCGCGCGCTACGGCCCCGCCCTGTGGGAGGTGCTGGAGGCGCAGGCCCGCGCCCAGGGCGGCGGCGCCTACGGCATGGAGGCGCTGAACGTGCTGCGGCTGGAGAAGGGCTTCCTGACCCATGCCGAGATCGACGGCCGCGTCACCGCCGCCGACCTTGGCCTGGGCGCGTTGATCAGCCGCAAGAAGGACTTCATCGGCCGCGCCATGTCCGAACGACCGGGGCTCACGGAGGCCGGGCGCGGGCAGCTCGTCGGGCTGCGCCCGGCGGGCACGGTCAAGCAGCTGCTGGCGGGCGCGCATCTTTTCGCCCCCGAGGACCCGCCGCGGCGCGAGGCGGCGCAGGGGCATGTGACCTCGGCCGCCTATTCGCCCACGCTGGGTCATTCGGTGGCGCTGGCGCTGCTGCGGGACGGGCGGGAACGGATCGGCGAGCGGGTGAAGATGGTCGATCACCTGCGCGGGGTGGAGACGCTCTGCGAGGTTGTCT
>JBPEXR010000544.1:0-3825 GCA_052031355.1 Paracoccaceae bacterium | reverse complement strand
CGGATCAAGTCGCGCCGCCAGCCTTCCGCGACATTGCCGAGGGCGCCGGACAGCACGCGCATCGCTTGCCTCCGCTGGGCCTCGGTTTCCGCGTCGATGAGATCCGCCAACCCCTCCACTTGCGCGAGGTCGAGGCGATTGTTCTCCAGCGCGCGGCGCGTGAACTCCCCGGCCTCGGCCAGGCGCAATCCGGGCAGTTCCGACAGGACACCCAGCAGCGCGGAGGTCACCGCCGGGCTGCCATGTGTCTGAAATTCAACGATATCTTCTCCGGTGAAGCTGTTTGGCCCGGGAAAGACCAGCACCAGCCCTTCGTCGATCACCCGCCCGGCACCGTCGCGCAGGCGGCGCAGCCCGGCCTGGCGCGGCGGCGGCAGTTCCCCGGCCACCTCGCGCGCGGCCGCCATGGCGCCGGGCCCCGACAGCCGCAGCACCGAGACCCCGGCCTTGCCCGGGGCGCTCGCCATGGCGAAAATCGTATCCATCGCTCAGCTCCGCCGGGCGGGCCCGGGTCAGGTGTTCATGGAATCGAAGAACTCGGCGTTCGTCTTGGTTTGCCGCAGCTTGCCCAGGAGGAACTCCACCGCGTCGGTGGTGCCCATCGGGTTGAGGATGCGGCGCAGGACGAAGGTCTTCTGCAGGTCCGCTTTCTCGACCAGCAGGTCCTCTTTCCGGGTGCCGGACTTGAGGATGTCGATCGCCGGGAAAACGCGCTTGTCGGCGATCTTGCGGTCGAGCACGATCTCCGAGTTGCCGGTGCCCTTGAACTCTTCGAAGATCACCTCGTCCATGCGGCTGCCCGTGTCGATCAGCGCGGTGGCGATGATGGTCAGGCTGCCGCCCTCCTCGATGTTCCGCGCCGCGCCGAAGAAGCGCTTGGGCCGCTGCAGCGCGTTGGCGTCCACGCCGCCGGTCAGCACCTTGCCCGAAGAAGGCACCACGGTATTGAAGGCGCGACCAAGTCTTGTGATCGAATCAAGCAGAATCACAACATCTCGTTTATGCTCGACAAGGCGTTTGGCCTTCTCGATCACCATTTCGGAAACGGCGACGTGCCGCTGCGCCGGCTCGTCGAAGGTCGAGGAGATGACCTCGCCCTTCACGCTGCGCTGCATGTCCGTCACTTCCTCGGGCCGCTCGTCGATCAGCAGCACGATGAGATAGCACTCCGGGTGGTTCTTCTCGATCGAATGGGCGATGTTCTGCAGCAGCACCGTCTTGCCGGTGCGCGGCGGCGCCACGATCAGGCTGCGCTGGCCTTTGCCGATGGGTGCGACCAGGTCGATGATCCGCGCGGAGCGGTCCTTGATGGTCGGGTCCTCGATCTCCATCTTCAGCCGCTCGTCCGGGTAAAGCGGCGTCAGGTTGTCGAAGGCGATCTTGTGGCGCGCGCGGTCCGGGCTTTCGAAGTTGATCTTGTAGACCGAGACCAGCGCGAAGTAGCGCTCGTTGTCCTCGGGCGCCTTGATCTGGCCTTCGATCGTGTCGCCGGTGCGCAGCGAATACTTCCGGATCATCTCCGGCGAGACGTAGATGTCATCCGGGCCCGGCAGGTAGTTCGCCTCGGGCGAGCGCAGGAAGCCGAAGCCGTCCTGCAGCACTTCCAGCACCCCGTCGCCGGAGATTTCCCAGCCCTCGTCCGCGCGTTCGCGCAGGATCTGGAACATCATCTCGCCCTTGCGCATGGTCGAGGCGTTCTCGATCTCCAGCTCCTCGGCCATGGCAAGCAGGTCCTTGGGGCTTTGCGCCTTCAGGTCGGCGAGGTTCAGCCGCTGCGGGCCGTCGGTGAAGCTGTCGTCGTGGCTCATGGCAAGATCCCTGTCCGGCCCCGGGGGCGCGGCGCTGTTCGGTCTGTGGCGTCGAAATGATGGCGTGGAAACACCCTGCCCGGACGGGCAAGTTGGCGCCCGTGATACGCCGCAGAAGGCCCCGAGTCAATTCCCGGCCGGGCCGGGGGCATCCCGGGCCTCCTGGCCCCTCACGGCGGCGCTGCGGGCCCCTGCCCTAGTACTTCACCACCACCGAAACGACGATGCCCACCAGCAGCAGCGTCGGCACCTCGTTCATCAGCCGGTAGCGGCGGCCGGTGACGCGGTTCGTCCCGGCGGCAAAGTCCTTGCGGCGCGCCGCCAGCCAGTGGTGAAAGCCGGTCATGCCCAGAACGCAGGCCGCCTTCACCCAGGGCCAGGCGCTGCCCCAGTCGACGATGCCCGGCGTGGCCACCAGCGCCAGCCCGAAGACCCAGGTCGCGATCATCGCCGGCGCCATGATGGCGCGCAGGAGGCGCCGCTCCATCACCTGGAAGGTGGCGTCCAGCTTGTCACCCGTCTCGGCCTGCTCTGCGTGATAGACGAAAAGCCGGGGCAGGTAGAACAACCCGGCCATCCAGGCGATGACCGCCAGGATGTGCGCCGAGAGCACCCAAGGGTAGATGTATACAAGTACCGAGGTCACGGGAGGCTCCGCCAGGTCCGGGGCTTTCTAATAATAATTAAGAAAGAAAAGAAAGGATGATGATTGAGTAGGTACGCCCGATCCCGTGGATAAGTCATCTCTCCAGCCTTTATCCACAAGGTGGAATGTTTTTCGGCCCTCATCCACGCGGCGTGAGTAATCCATGAAAAAATGTTATATACCATCGGGTTATACGGAAGGCTCGGACGCACCCTCCTGTTGATAACTCCGGGAGTTTCGTGGAGAAGCGCCCTTCTCCCCGGTGCTTCGGTTATCCTCGTCCCAAGCGGAGGAATCGGGGTGGCGCCGCGGCGAAGGGGGCGGGTTTTCCCCGGGTTGAAATGACCCCCGGTTTTGCCCAGAAGTGATCCGGAGTTTTCAGGCCGCTTCATGCACGGGATTATCCACATGGCCGAGATCCTACTTGCCTCCGGCTCTGTCATCCGTGCGCAGCTGCTGCGCAACGCGGGCGTCCCCTTCGAGGTGCGCCCTGCCCGCGTGGACGAGGAGATGGCCAAGCAAGCCCTGTTGGCCGAAGGCGCGCGCCCGCGCGACATCGCCGACGCGCTGGCCGAGATGAAGGCCGCGCGCACATCGGCCAAGCACCCCGGCGCGCTGGTGCTGGGCTGCGACCAGGTGCTGGACCACGGCGGCACGCTGATGTCCAAGCCGCAGGACATGGAAGAAGCGCGCAGCCAGCTGCGCGCCCTGCGCGGCCAGCGGCACCAGCTTCTCTCCGCTTGCGTGATCTACGAGGATGGCCGGCCCGTCTGGCGCCATGTCGGTGTGGTGCGCCTGGCGATGCGCGCCTTTTCGGACGCCTACCTCGACGGTTATCTTGAGCGGAACTGGGACTCCATCCGCCACAGCGTCGGCGGCTACAAGCTGGAGGAGGAGGGCGTGCGCCTCTTTTCATCGATACAGGGTGATTACTTCACCGTGCTGGGCCTGCCGCTGCTGGAGGTGCTGAACTACCTCACCACCCGCGGGGTGCTGGAGGCATGAGCGGCGCCATCCCCCTGGCCGGGGTGATCGGCACGCATGTCGCCCATTCGCTGTCGCCGCGCCTGCATGGCCACTGGCTGCGCCGGCTGGGGCTGCCCGGCCATTACGTGCCGCTGCAGATCGAGGGGCGCGACCTGGAGGCGGCGCTGCGCACCCTGCCCCGGGTCGGCTTCGTCGGCGCCAATGTCACCATTCCGCACAAGGAAACGGTGCTGCGCATGGCGGACCAGGTCAGCGACCGCGCCACGCTGATCGGCGCCGCGAACACGCTGATCTTCCGCCCGGACGGCCGGATTTATGCCGATAACACGGATGGTTACGGTTTTCTTGAGAACCTGCGCCAGGGCGCGCCCGACTGGCGGGCGC
>JBPEXR010000543.1:0-3590 GCA_052031355.1 Paracoccaceae bacterium | reverse complement strand
AGCGGCCCGTCGTGGAAGTTGACCGCGCCGCGCCGCGCGCACTGCAGAACGGGTGCGGGCAGCACCGCCAGGTTGGCGGCAGAGATCAGCCAGTCCGCCTCGGCCCCCTCCAGCCGCCGCGCCAGCCCTTCGCCCGGTGCGACCAGCGGCACGCCCCGCTCCTGCGCCCAGTCGCGCAGGATCGGGGCCTCCGCCACCAGCGCGGTGATGCGGTGACCGCGGTCCAGCCAGCGCCGGGCGCAGTCCATCGTCAGGACCTGCTCGCCGATGATGATCGCGCTAAGGGGGGTCATTCCACGTCCTCCACCTGGCGGGCCGGCACCGCGCGGCCCTGTGCGGCGGGGGCCTTGCGCGCCGCGCCGCCCCCGGTCAGCGCGCGCAGCAGCGCGGCGCCGTCGTGCCGGACGAGATCGCGTAGAAAGCGCGGCGGATCGGCCGGGGGTTTCGATTGCACCAGCCGCCGGGCGCGCCAGATCAGCCCGCCGGCCAGCAGCGCCAGCGTGGTGCCGGCGGCGTAAAGCGGCCCGTGCATCTTGCAGAAGTAGCGGCGGCGCGAGGCGAACCAGTAGTCCGGCGTCCGCGTCCAGTTGCGCATCCCTGTCGAGACCGAGCCAATGTGCATCACCCGGCTTTCCGCGACATAGCGCCGGCCCCAGCCGGCAGTGGCGGCGCGGCGGGCCAGGTCAGTTTCCTCGTAGTAGAGGAAGTAGGCCTCGTCGAAGAGGCCGATCTCCTCCAGCATCTCGCGGCGCAGCATCAGCGAGGCGCCGGACAGCCAGTGCACCGCGGCCGGACGCTCGCGCGCCTCGGCCGGGGTCAGGGCCACGCGCCAGCGGCGCAGCGCGCGGCTGACGGGGCCGAGGCGCGCGGCGCCCTCGAACTCGCCGGCGATGGTGGGAAAGCGGAAAGCCGTCTCGTGCGGGCGCCCGTTCTCGCCGTGCACGAAAGAGCCGGCCATGCCCAGCCGCGGGTCCGCCGCCATGGCCTGCACCAGCGCGGCGATCGCGCCTTCCTCGGGGAAGGCGTCGGAATTGAGGATGTAGAAGAGATCGGCCCGCCGGCCGGCCTCCAGCGGGGCGTCCATCCCCAGGCGGATGCCGTGGTTGTTGCCCGCGCCGAAGCCGCCGTTGCGCCCCGATTGCACGACGCGCAGACGGTCCAGCCCCGCCAGCCCCGTACGCATCTGCGCGAAGGAGCCGTCGCCCGAGGCGTTGTCGACGACGATCACCTCGCCGGCGATGCCCTCCATCGCGCGCAGGGCGGCGCGGGCGGCGCGCTGGGTCATGTCCGGCGTGCGCCAGTTCAGGATCACGGTGACGACGTAGGGATCGCGCATGTTATTCCGCCGCCTCCTGGGATGTGTCGAGGCCGGGCGCCGGGGCGCGCGGTTCGGCCCGGGCCGGGACGCTCGCCGCCAGGATGTCGCGCAGCCGGGCGGCCAGGACCCGGACGTTGGGCTCCAGCACCATGGAATCGTGATCGCCGGGCACCTCTTCCACCCGCAGCTGCGGCAGGTAGGGCGACCAGTCGTTGTCGTGGGTCACGTAGGCGCGTTCGTCGCTCACGCGGCGCCCGCCGGCGACCGTCCACTTGGCGCGCAGCGGCGGGCGCATCAGGGTAACCGGCAGGTCCACCGGGCGTAGCTGGTAGCGGGCGACGGCGTGCAGGAAGGCGGCCTCGATCCGGCTGTCGTGGAACTGGCCGGCGGCCTCGGGCGCGGGGGCGCCGGCGGCGGGGCCGCGGCGCTTGGCGCGTTCCCAGGCGATGCGCCGGGCCACCCAGCGCAGCGGGTAGAGCGGGCCTTCCGCCCGCGCCTGCTGCGCCTGGATCAGCAGGCGGTCGATGGGCTGCAGGGGGCGGCGCTGCGGCAACGGGGTGTCGAGCATCACCAGCTGCGCCACCTCCTGCCCCTCGGCCTGCAGCTGGCGGGCCATCTCCAGCGCGGTGATCCCGCCGCCGGAGAAACCGCCCAGCAGGTAGGGCCCCTCGGGCTGGACCTGGCGCAGCTCCTCCAGGTAGTCGCGGGCGGCCTCGGCGATGTCGTCGTGCGGCGTCTCGCCGCCCAGAAGGCCGCGCGCCTGCAGCCCGTAGAACGGCCGCTCCGGCCCCAGGAGCTGGGCGAGATGGCGCAGGTTCAGCACGTTGCCGAACATGCCGGCGACCAGGAAGAAGGGTTGCGCGGCGCCGGGCGGGCCCTCGTGCATGGGCACCAGGTGACGGAAGCGCGGGGTGGCGGCGGGGGCAGCGCCCGGCGCGGCCCCGGCGGTGCCATCCCCCGGCGCGGCGTCGGCCACCCCGCCACCGCGGGCGGCGATCAGCGCGGCGCAGGCGCGGATGGTCGGCGCCTCGAAAAGGACCGAGATCGGGAAATCCACCTCGAAGCGTTTGCGCACCTTGGCAAAGAGGCGCACCGCGATCAGCGAATGGCCCCCAAGGTCGAAGAAGGAATCCTCGGCCCCCACCTGGGCGATGCCCAGAAGCTCCTGCCAGATGGCGGCGAGGCCTTCCTCGATCGGGCCTTCGGGCGGCACGAAATCGGCGCCAAGGTCGGGGCGCTCGAAACGGGGCGCCTCGCCCGCCTCCTGCTGGGGCGTGGCGGCGCGCGCGGCCAGATCGATCAGCGCGGGCAGCGGCAGCGGCGAGACGGCGACCTGCGCACGGCCCGTTCCCAGCGCCCGGCGCAGCGCCTCGGGGCCTTCGGCGCGGGTGATGCCGAGGGCCAGCTGCGCGCGCAGGCGGGGGTCCATTGCCTCGGCGGCGCGGGCGGGATCGGGCTCCAGCTCCTCGGCGCGGGGGGGCGGGGCGGTGCCCAGCTGGCCGGCGCCCTCCAGCCGGCGCAGCGACAGGCCGTCCAGTTCCAGGCAGACGCGGCCTTCCGCGTCGCACAGGGTGATGTCGAAGCCCGCCGCCCCGCTTTCGGCGCGGGCCGGCGCCGCCAGGCGCACCCAGCTGGTCACCGCCTCGGGCAGCGGGCGGTAGAGGCGCAGCCGGCGATAGCCGACCGGCGCCCAGAGATGCGCGCCCTCGTAACCTTCGATCAGCTCCATCGCCCAGCCGGTGGCGATGTCGAGAAGGGCGGGGTGCATGACGAAACCCTCCGCCAGATCGCCGCGGGCCACCTCCGGCAGGGCGAGGCGGGCCAGGCCTTCGCCGTTCCCCAGCGCCGTCTCGCGCAGCACGTCGAAGCGCGGGCCAAAGGCGAGGTGGCGCGCCTGGGCGGCCGGCAGCGTGGCCTGGCCGGGCGCGGGACGGCGGGGGGCGCCGCATCGGGCGGCCACCTCGGCCAGGTCGATCACCGGCGCCTCGGCGGCGCGGAGGGGATAGAGCTCGGCCTGGGCGTGCAGCAAGAGGCCGGCGCGCCCCTCGGCCTGGGCCGGGGATTCGAGGCGCAGCGCGATGCCGGCGCCTTCCTGTGCCATGCGCAGCTGCACGGCGCGGGGCGCCTCGCCCGGGAAGGCCAGCGGGCGCAGGAAATGCAGGTTGCGCAGCTCCCAGGGCGCGCCGAGGCCGGTGGCCTGGGCGGCCTCGGCGAACAGCTCGGCAAAGCCGGTGCCGGGCAGCAGGGCCATGCCGTCGCGGGTGCGGTGCTC
>JBPEXR010000542.1:0-2310 GCA_052031355.1 Paracoccaceae bacterium | reverse complement strand
GATGGCCAGGATGATCAGGATCAGCACCGAGATCGGGATGCCGTAGCCCATGGTGAAGCCCTCGGGCAGGGTCTCGCCGCGCGCCTCGAAGATGCGGCGCAGCCGGCCGCGGGGCACGTCGTAGGCGTTCATCACCGCGGTGAAGCCGAAGATCGCCCCGGCGATCAGCGCCGCCAGCAGCGCCTCGGCCCAGAGCGGCTTGACCGAGAAGCCATGTGCCGACTTGCCGCGCCGCGCGGCGAACAGCGCGGCGATGGCAGCCACCGTGGCGATGATCGCCAAGACCCAGCTCCAGCCGGTGCCGAGGGTGCCGTTGATGCCGCCGAACTTCATGAAGGTCGCGTCCAGCGGGCCCAGCGTCTGCCCGTCGGTCAGGTACCAGGCGGCGTTGCGCCAGACCAGTAGCCCGCCCAGGGTGACGATGAAGGCCGGGATCGCCAGGTAGCCGACCAGCCAGCCCTGGAAGGCGCCGATCAGCGTGCCGGTCACGAGGCCGGCGAGGATGGTCACCGCCCAGGTCACCGGGTGGTTCAGCCCCAGGCCCAGCGTCTCGGGCAGGATCTGCGTCTGCATCACGCCCATCACGGCCGAGCATGTCGCCAGAAGGGCGCCGACGCTCAGGTCGATGTTGCGGGTCACGATGACGAAGACCATCCCCGTTGCCATGATCGCCACGGAAACCGTCTGGATGGTCAGGTTGAAGATGTTGCGCGGGGTCAGGAAACGCCCGTCGGTCAGGATGTTGAACGCCAGGCAGACCAGCACGAAGGCGCCGATCATGCCCAGAAGGCGGGTGTCGAGTTCGAGCGTCTGCACCAGCGAGCGCCGCGGGGCAGTGGGTGTAGCGGTGTCAGCCATTTCGGGGGTCCGGTGCTTTGGGGCGGCCCGGCGTCCGGGCGCCTTCGGGGAAGGGGCGGGCCGCGCGGGCCCGCCCGCCGTGGTCAGTTGCAGGGGGCGGGGCCGCCCTCGACGCCCTGGCAGAGGGCCTCCTGCGTGATCCAGCCGGCGTCGACCACCATCGACAGGTTGTCCTGGGTGATCGGCGTCGGCTCCAGGAACTTGGCCCAGAGCTGCAGCCCGTCGGGCGAGG
The DNA here is from genome assembly GCA_052031355.1 of Paracoccaceae bacterium. Lineage (GTDB taxonomy): Bacteria > Pseudomonadota > Alphaproteobacteria > Rhodobacterales > Rhodobacteraceae > JBPEXR01. The sequence continues at coordinate 1,220 of JBPEXR010000542.1, read as the reverse complement.
TCCATTGCGCGGCGCCCTCGATCTCGCTCATCTCGGTGCCGCCGGCCAGGGCCACGGCGATCTCGCCGGCCTCGCGGCCCAGCTCCCGCGCGTCCTTCCAGACGCTGACGGTCTGGGTGCCCTTGGCCACCCGGTTCAGCGCCGCATGGTCGCCATCCTGCCCGGAGACGGGGATGCCCTCCATGCCCTGCGCGGTCAGCGCCGCCACGGCGCCGCCGGCGGTGCCGTCGTTGGAGGCGACGACCGCGTCGACCTTGTTGTCCTGCGCGGTCAGGATCTGCTCCATGTTGCGCTGCGCGTTGGCGGGCAGCCAGCCGTCGGTATAGGCCTCGCCCACGATCTTGACCTTGCCGGCGTCGATCGCCTCCTGCAGGACCTCCTGCTGGCCGCCGCGCAGGAAGTCGGCGTTGGGATCGGTGGGCGAGCCCTTGATCATCACGTAGTTGCCCTCGGGCGCGGCCTCCAGAACGGCGCGGGCCTGCATCCGGCCGACCTCGACGTTGTCGAAGGTCAGGTAGAAGGCGCGGTCGTCGGCGATCAGCCGGTCATAGCCGACCACGGGGATGCCCTCGTCCGCGGCCATCTGCACCGCGGGGCCGATGGCCTGGGCGTCCTGCGCCAGGATGATCAGCGCGTCGACCCCCTGGGCGATCAGCGACTCGATGTCCGAAAGCTGCTTGGCCGAGGAGCTTTGCGCATCGGCCGAGACATAGCTGGCGCCCGCCGCTTCCAGCGCCTCCTTGATGGCGGCCTCGTCGGTCTTCCAGCGCTCCTCCTGGAAGTTCGACCAGCTGACGCCGACGGTCATGTCCGCGGCCCAAGCGGAACTGAAGGCGAATACGCTGGCGGCGGCGGCCAGCGCGGCAACTTTCTTCGACATGATGTCCTCCCTAGACAGACGGCTGGAACGAATCCGCCGCTTTTCGTTCTTTCAGCCTGACAATATTAAATTCGTGTGTCAAATTAATTATGCGACTCGCCACGGCGGGCCGCGCGGAACGGTGCAGCGGGCAGGGGGCGACGGATGATCGAGGATGTCAGGGGGCAGGGGCGCCGCGTGGTGCTGGAGACGATCCGCCGGGCCGGGCCGCTGGCGCGGGTGGACCTGTCGGAGCGTACCGGCATCAGCCGCGCCACGGTCACCGCGATCACCGCCGAGATGCTGCGCGCCGGGCTGATCGAGGAGGTCCCGCAGCAGCCCGCCGGGCCGGGCCCGCGCC
>JBPEXR010000541.1:0-3294 GCA_052031355.1 Paracoccaceae bacterium | reverse complement strand
GCAGCTTTGGCCGTCCCCTCGGTCTCGCGCGGCTCCGATGCGGAGTCTGCCGCCTCAGCGGCCTCGCCGGTCGAGGCGGGCTCCGGTTCATCTTCCGCCGTTTCGTCGGTCGTTTCCGGCGCCCCGGCGGCATTCCCCGCACCGGCAAAGGCCGGCCAGGGGACCTGGGGCGCCACCGCTTCGTCCACCTCGGGCTCGGCGTCTTCGGCGGCGTCACCCTCGGCGCCGGGTTCCGATGCGGCTGTCTCCTCATTGGGGGCATGGTCTTCGCCGCGCGCGTCGCTGTAATCGGTCTCAGCCATCCCGTTGTTCGCTTCGGCGGCATCCTCCTGCCGTGCGGCTTCCTGGCGCTCCGCCTCCGCGGCCTCCGAATCATCGTGTCCCGGGGCTTCCGCCGGTTCCGCGTCCATCACTTCGGTCTGCGGGCGGAAGGGCACGACGCGCGCGGGGCCGTCTCCCGCGATATCCTCCGGCTCGGCGCCCTCCAGCATCGGCGCCTCGGGGCCGGTGTCGTCGCCCTGGTGCCAGCGGGCGCCGTGGCCGGTAGCGTGACGGGGCGCTTCCAGCGCATCCTCCGTCTCGATCGGCTGGGAGAGGGCGGAGACCGCCTTGACGCCTTGCTCACGCAGGATCTTCTGCGCGCCCTTGATCGTCATGCCGTCGTCGTGCAGCAGCTTCTTGATGCCCCCGATCAGCAGCATGTCGGCGGGGCGGTAGTAACGCCGCCCGCCGGCGCGCTTCACCGGCTTGATCTGGGGGAACTTGCTTTCCCAGAACCGCAGCACATGGGCCGGCGTGTCGAGCCAGGCCGACACTTCGCTGATTGTGCGGAATGCGTCCGCGGACTTGGGCATCTCGTCTCCTTCCTCGCGGGCAAACCCCCGCGGCCGCCTGCCCGCCGCGACGGGGCGGCGGTGCAGTCACGGCGGCCGGGCGTGCGCCGGGCGTCTAGCCGCGGTTGCCGGCGGCCACGCGGTCCTTCATCAGGTGCGAGGGGCGGAAGGTCAACACGCGGCGCGGCTCGATCGGGACCTCTTCGCCGGTCTTGGGATTGCGCCCGACCCGCGCCGCCTTGTCGCGCACGCTGAAGGTGCCGAAGGAGGAGATCTTCACCTGCTCGCCGCGCACCAGCGCATCGGACATGTAGTCGAGCACGCTCTCCACAAGGTCGGCGGATTCGTTTCGGGACAGGCCCACTTCGCGGAAAACCGCCTCGCTGAGATCCATCCGCGTCAATGTCTTCCGGCTCATGCAATTCCCCCCGAATTTGGCGGAAGCATAGGATGCGCCGAAAAAGCGAGTCAATAACAATGGCTTGGTCAGCGCGATTCCCCGCGCGAAAACAGGCGTTTGCCGGGCGCGCTTACCAGCGCAGCACGACCGAGCCCCAGGCCAGGCCGCCGCCGATCGCCTCGGTGACCACAAGGTCGCCCGGCTTGATCTGGCCGCGGGCCTTGCCTACCGACAGCGCCAGCGGGATCGAGGCGGCCGAGGTATTGCCGTGGTCCTGCACGGTCACCACGACCTTCTCCATCGGCAGGCCCATCTTCTTGGCGGTGCCGGCGATGATGCGGATGTTGGCTTGGTGCGGGACCACCCAGTCGACGTCCTGCGGGCCCAGCCCGGCCTTGTCCAGCGCCGCTTCGGCGGTGGCGGCCAGCTTTTCGATCGCGTGGCGGAAGACCTCGCGGCCCTGCATGCGCAGATAACCGGTGGATTGGGTCGAGACGCCGCCGTCGACGTAGAGGATCTCGCGGTGGCGGCCGTCGGAATGCAGGTCGGTGGCCAGGATACCGCGGTCGTCCGGGCGGCCCTCGCCCTCGGCGGCTTCCAGCAGCAAGGCCCCGGCGCCATCGCCGAAAAGCACGCAGGTCGAGCGGTCGGTCCAGTCCATGATGCGGCTGAAGGTCTCGGCCCCGATGACCAAAACGCGGCGCGCCTGGCCCGAAAGGATCATCGCGTTGGCGTTCGACAGCGCGTAGACGAAGCCCGCGCAGACCGCCTGGACGTCGAAGGCAAAGCCCTGCTCCATGCCCAGCTTCGCCTGCACCATGGTCGCGGCGGAGGGGAAGGTCAGATCGGCGGTGGAGGTCGCCAGGATGATCGCGTCGAGATCGCCCGCCTCCATGCCGGCATCCGCCAGCGCGGCGCGCGCGGCCTCGACCGCCAGGTCCGAGGTCGTCTGGCCTTCGGCCGCGAAATGGCGCCGCTCGATCCCCGAGCGGGAGCGGATCCATTCGTCGGAAGTATCGAGGGATTTCTCGAATTCCGAATTGGGGACCACGCGTTCGGGCAGGTAATGCCCGACGCCCTTGACCACGGCGCGTATCGTCATGTGTTCGACAAATCCTCTTTCCCCGGATCGGCGGTCTTGCCGTTGCCGGCAGTTGCGCCGGCAGCCTCCCCGTTTGCCGCGCGGGTGCCGGAGCTTTCCGGATCATCTTCCTGCGGGCTGGGCGCATCCTGATCCGCCGGGACGGCGGATGCAACCCGTGCCGCCAGTTTCTCGGAGAATCCCTGTTCGGCCAGCTGATACGCCAGTTTCACGGCGGCCGAGACGCCCGTGGCATCGGCCGAGCCGTGCGATTTGACCACCGTGCCGTTGAGGCCCAGGAAAACGCCGCCGTTCACCCGGCGCGGGTCGATGCGTTTCTGCAGCCGTTTCAGCGAGGTCAGCGCCAGCAGCGAGGCCAGGCGCGACAGCGGCGAGAACTGGAACGCCTCGCGCAGCAGGTCGCCGATCAGCTTGGCGGTGCCTTCACCGGTCTTGATCGCCACGTTGCCGGTAAAGCCGTCGGTGACGATCACATCGGCGCGGTTGCCGGGAATGTCGCCGCCCTCGACGAAGCCGACGAACTCGAAGTTCGCGCCCTCGGCCAGCGGGGCGATCATGTCGGCGGCCTCGCGCAGTTCGGGGCGGCCCTTGTGTTCCTCGGTGCCGACGTTCAGCAGGCCGACGCGCGGCCGCTCCAGGTTCATGCCGTTGCGCGCGTAGGACACGCCCATGAGGGCGTATTGCATCAGGTCGCGCGCATCGGCCCGCACGTCCGCGCCCACGTCCAGCATCACCGTGAAGCCCGCCGGCGTGCGCGAGGGCCAGAGCACCGCGATGGCGGGCCGGGCCACGCCGGGCAGCTTGCGCAGGCGCACCATCGACAGCGCCATCAGCGCGCCGGTGTTGCCGCAGGAAACGCAGACCGTCGCCTCGCCGGCGCGCACCGCCTCGATCGCCGACCACATGGAGGTGCCCTTGCCCTGGCGCATCACCTGGCTGGGCTTGTCCTCCATCGTCAC
>JBPEXR010000540.1:0-2943 GCA_052031355.1 Paracoccaceae bacterium | reverse complement strand
GAACCCCGACTTCGTCTCCGGCCGCCTGACCGAGGTCCTGCGCGAGCGGCTGAGCAAGGGCGCCACCCGCGCGGTCGAGGCCTTCAAGGAGAAGGGCGCCGATTTCGTCGTCGCCCCCACGTTGGAGGAGGTGATCGCCGGCATGCGCGCGCTGGAGCCGGACGCCCCCCTCGACCCCGACCTCGTGCGCGAGGAGGTGGCCGCCCGCGACGCGCAGATCGACAACCCCTTCTCCAAGGACGCGCAGATCACCGCCATCCGCGGGGCGCGCGCCTACCGCGGCGACAGGTTGGTGCGCACCGCCCGCCCGCACCGGCTGACCGATCCGGCGCATGGGCCGATCATCGCGGTGCGCCTGCGGGTGCTGACCCGCAAGACGCTGGGCGGGCTGCACACCGATGTCGACGGGCGGGTGCTGCGCCCGGACGGGTCGGTCTTCGAGGGGCTCTTCGCCGCGGGCGAGGCGGCGGGCTTCGGCGGCGGGGGCTATCACGGCTACAACGCGCTGGAGGGGACCTTCCTGGGCGGCTGCCTCTTCTCCGGCCGGGCGGTGGGGCGCGCGGTCTGATGATCTATATCCTCGGGTTGCTGATCGCCTTCGTGCTCATCGTGCTCTTCGCCAACCGCGAGGTGCGCCACTGCCGCTGGCGCGCGCAGCGCTCGGGCGATGCGGGCGGCAAGTCGAAGTTCCGCTGCGCCGCCTGCGGGGCGGAGGCCTTTACCGAGGACGGCAAGCCGCCGCGCGTCTGCATGACGCCGGGCGTGCCGCGGGACGGCCCGCCCGCCGCGAAGGACGAGCGGCGGGACGATTGACAGCGCCGCCGCGCCGGGCGAGTGCTGGGGCATGACCGACGACACGACACCCCCGCCCGAAGACGCCGACGCCCGCCGCGCGGTGCGCCCGGTCATCTGCTACCCCGTGGGCGGGCTGCCCCGGCCGGACCTGCCGCTCTACCGCGCGGCCCGGGCCGGGGCGCGCAAGACGGGCGAGGTGCTCGTCCCCCCGCGCGAGGCCGCAGCCTTCCGCGTGCCGCAGGGCCATTTCTTCCGCATCACCTGCCCCGAGGGGCCCCAGGTCGGGGATCTGAACCTGTGGAACGCCGGCAACCTGGCCGAGCGGTTCTATTCCGGCAAGACGCGCGCGCTGCACGGCACCCACCTGGGGCCGGGCGACCGCATGTGGTCCAGCTTCCCGGCGCTGCGGCCCATGGCGACGATCATCGCCGATACGCTCGACTGGTACGGCATCGACGCCTTCGGCGGCGGCGTGCACGACGTGATCGGCACCCGCTGCGATCCCTACACGCATAACCTGCTGAGCGGCGGGCAGTATCACCATTGCTGCCATTCGAACCTGACCCGCGCGCTGGCCAGCGCCGAGGGGCTGACCCTGGCGCAGGCCGAGGCGCATGTGCACGACGTGCTGAACGTCTTCATGTGCACCGGCTTTACCCGCGACACCGGCCAGTACTTCATGAAGGCCACCCCCGCGCGGCAGGGCGACTACCTGGAGTTCTTTGCAGAGATCGACCTGTTGGGCGCGCTCTCGGCCTGTCCGGGCGGCGATTGCGGGGCCGAGCATTCCTCTGACGCGGCCCTCTGCCATCCGCTGCTGGTCGAGGTCTTCGCGCCGCAGGATGGCGCGCTGAAGGATTGGCGGCCGCCCGAACCCTCGGGCTACGACGGCAGCCACGGGCGCTGAGGGGCGCCGGGCGCACCCGCCACCCCGCGGGGCGGCGGGCGCTTGTGCGGTCAGGCGAAGGCCGCTTCCAGCGCGATCTCCACCATGTCGCCGAAGCTTTTCTCGCGGTCCTCGCTGGGCAGGGCCTCGCCGGTCAACAGGTGGTCGCTGACGGTCAGAACCGCCAGCGCGCGCACGCCGTGCCGGGCGGCGAGGTTGTAAAGCTCGGCCGCTTCCATCTCGACGCCCAGAATGCCGTGGCGGGTCATCAATTCATTCAGGTCCGGGCGTTCGTCGTAAAAGACATCCGCCGAATAGATGCCGCCGACATGCGTTGCGGTGCCTTTCGCCTCGGCCGCCTCTGCCGCGGCGCGCAGCAGGGTCCAATCGGCGCAGGGGGCGAAATTGACTTCCCGGAAAATCCCGCGCGACGGCGTGGAAATGGAGGTGGCCGTCATCGCCAGGATCACGTCGCGAATGCCGACGCTTTTCTGCATGCCGCCGCAAGAGCCGATGCGGATCAGCGTCTTCGCGCCGTAATCGCGGATCAGCTCGTTGGCATAGATCGACAGGCTGGGCATGCCCATGCCCGAGCCATGAATGGTCACGCGGTTGCCTTTCCAGGTGCCGGTATAGCCCAGCATGCCGCGCACTTCGTTCACCAGCTGCGGGTTTTCAAGAAAGGTCTCCGCCGCCCAGCGGGCGCGATAGGGGTCGCCCGGCATTAGGACGGTTTCGGCGATATCGCCGGGCTTGGCTCCGATATGAACGGTCATTCTGACTCCGCGAATTGAAAAGGGCAGGCCCCGGGCCCGCCCTGCAGCGGGGGCACGGGGCCCTCCGCCTGTGTCTAGCGCGCGCGGCGGCGCGGATAAAGCGTCAGATCGCCAGGTCTTCCAGCTTGCCGCCGCGTTCGAGGTGGGATTTCACCCAGCCCGGCTGCCGGCCGCGTCCCGTCCAGGTTTTCGAACGGTCGTCGGGGTTGGCATAGCGCGGGGGATTCTTGCCGCCTTTCGCGGCGCCGCTGCCACCGGCCAGGTCATCGAGCGAAAATCCGAATTGCCGGGCGGCTTCCTCCGCGGCGCGCTTGGCCTCGGCGCGGCGACGCGCGTCGATGGTTTTCAGCGCTTTCTCCACGTCCTTCTGCAGGGACTGAAGCTCTTCTTTCGACATCTTGTCGAGGTCTATTCTCACTTGGTTCTCCCAATCTGAATGTCGGCATTACAAAGACGGGAACTCATTAATCAATACCCTATCTTGCA
>JBPEXR010000054.1:0-8042 GCA_052031355.1 Paracoccaceae bacterium | reverse complement strand
GATCCTCTCACCAACCGGAAGGGGCGCCCCGCGGGGCGCCCCTTCCGGTTGGTGAGAGGATCGCCGGCGATCAGCCGTCGAAGTCCACTTCCTCGGTCAGCTTCAGCGCGGCGGGGCGCTGGGCGGCGAGGTCCATCAGGTTGACGTCGTCGGCGGTGAACTCGCCCCAGCCCTGGACGAGGTCGGTGGCCTCGGTGCCCGGCGCGATCGGGTACTCGAAGTTCGCCTCGGCATAGATCTCCTGCGCCTCGGGGGAGGTGAGGAATTCCATGAACTTCAGCGCGTTCTCGGGGTTGGGCGCGCTTTTCACCATCGCCACGCCGGAGACGTTCACGTGGGTGCCGCCATCCTCGAAGGTCGGGAAGAGGACGTTGACCGCCTCGGCCCATTCCTTCTGCTCGGGATCGGAGAGCATCTTGCCCATGTAGTAGGTGTTGCCCACCGCGATGTCGCATTCGCCGGCCCAGATCGCCTTGACCTGCGCGCGGTCATTGCCTTGCGGCTTGCGCGCCAGGTTGTTCTTGACGCCTTCCAGCCAGTCGCGGGCGGCTTCCTCGCCGTGGTGGTGCAGCACCGCGGAGGTCAGCGCGACGTTATAGGGGTGCAGGCCCGAACGGGTGCAGATGCGCCCCTCCCACTTGGGGTCGGCGAGATCCTCGTAGGTGGTCACCTCGGAGGGGTCGACGCGCTCCTTGGAGGCATAGACGATGCGCGCGCGGGTGGTCAGCCCGTACCAGTGGCCCTCCGGGTCGCGGTACTGGGCGGGGACGTTCTGCTCCAGCGTGTCGCTGTCGACCGGCTGGGTCAGCCCGGCCTCGACCACGCCGGCGAGCCGCGAGATGTCGACGGTCAGCACCACGTCGGCGGGGCTGCGCTCGCCCTCGGCCTCGAGGCGCTCGATCATGCCTTTCTCCAGGTGCGCGACGTTGACCTCGATGCCCGTCTCCTCGGTGAAGGCGTCGGTCAGCGGCTTGATCAGCTCGGGCTGGCGGTAGGAGTAGACGTTGACCTCCTCGGCGAGGGCGGTGGTGGCCAGCAGGCTGGCGGCGATCCCGAAGGTCAGGGACTTGGTGTTCATCATGCGCTCCTTTCGGTTGCGGTGGCGATTTCCTGGAGCGGCTTAAATCCAAGTTTTTTTGTCGGGTCAATCCCGATTCATTTAATAGGTTATATTTTCTGCGCCGAGGCGGGGTGGCGCCTGCCCCGGGCGGGGGCAGGGCGGCTGCGGCACTCCTTGCTGGGTCGGGTGTCGCCTAGCGCGCGGCGACGCGGGCCGGGGGCGCGTCGGGGTCGTCTTCCGCCGCTTCGGCCTTTGCGGCCTTCTCGCGCGCCTTGGCGGCGTTCCAGAGGGCGTCCATCTCCGCCAGGTCGCTCTCCTCCGGGCGCTTGCCGCGGGCGGCGAGGGCGTCTTCCACGGCGCCGAAACGGCGGGTGAACTTGGCGTTGGCGCGGCGCAGCGCGGCCTCGGGCTCGACCCCCAGGTGGCGGGCGAGGTTGGCCATGACGAACAGCAGGTCGCCCATTTCCTCTTCCACGGCATCCGCTGTCAGGCGGTCGCGCGCCTCGACCAGCTCCGCGGCCTCCTCGGCGATCTTGTCCAGCACCTCGCCGGCGCCGGGCCAGTCGAAGCCGACGCGGGCGGCGCGCTTTTGCAGCTTGTGGGCGCGCAGCAGGGCCGGCAGGCCCACGGCGACGCCGTCCAGCACGCCCGCCTCGGCCCGGGCGGCGCGCTCGCGCGCTTTCATCGCCTCCCAGTCGCGGGTCTGCTGCTCGGCCGACTTGTCGCGGCTTTCGTCGCCGAAGACATGCGGGTGGCGGTCGACCATCTTGTCCGAGACCTGGCGCACCACGCCGTCGAAGGTGAAATGCCCGGCCTCCTCGGCCATCTGGGCGTGGTAGACGACCTGCAGCAGCAGATCGCCCAGCTCTCCCTCCAGCTCGTCCCAGGCGCCGCGCTCGATCGCGTCGGCGACCTCGTAGGCTTCCTCGATCGTGTAGGGGGCGATGCTGGCGAAATCCTGCTCGATATCCCAGGGGCAGCCGGTTTCGGGGTCGCGCAGCCGGCGCATGATCGCGCGCAGCCGCGCCAGGCCGCCATCGGGATCGCGGATCAGGGCGTCATCGGTCATTGCGGTGCTTTCCATCTTCGGGTTGAGTGCAGCCTGACCAATCCGCGCCGAGGAGTCCAGTTCATGCCCGCCCTTAACCGTATCAGCGCATTCGCCGACGAATTGACCGCCTGGCGGCGTGCCCTGCACCGCCGCCCCGAGGTGGGGTTCGAGTGCCACGAGACCGCGCGTTTCGTGGCCGAGAAACTGCGCGGCTTCGGCGTGGACGCGCTGCACGAGGGGATCGGCAAGACCGGCATCGTGGCGATCATCGAAGGCCAGGCCCCGGGGCCGACCATCGGCCTGCGCGCCGACATGGACGCGCTGCCCATGGCCGAGGAATCGGGCGTTGACTATGCCTCGGAAGTGCCGGGGGCGATGCATGCCTGCGGCCACGACGGGCATACCGTCATGCTGCTGGGCGCGGCGCGCTACCTGGCCGAGACGCGCAACTTCGCGGGCCGCGTCGCGCTGATCTTCCAGCCGGCGGAGGAGGCCGGCGGCGGCGGGCGCGTGATGGTCGAGGAAGGGATCATGGACCGCTTCGACATCGCCCAGGTCTACGCGCTGCACAACGCGCCGGAAAAGCCGCTGGGGCATTTCATCACCACCCCCGGCCCGATCATGGCGGCGGTGGACGAGTTCAAGATCACCCTGCGCGGGCGCGGCGGCCACGCGGCCTTCCCGCACGAGACGGTGGACCCGGTGCCCGCCGCCGCGGCGCTGGCCGGCAGCCTGCAGCAGATCGTCTCGCGCAATATCGACCCGCTGGAGCCGCTGGTCGTCTCGGTCACGCAGATCCACGCCGGCACCGCCTTCAACGTGATCCCCGAGACCGCTTTCGTGGGCGGCACGGTGCGCAGTTTCGACCCGGCGCTGCGCGACCTGGCCGAGCGGCGCATCCACGAGATCGCCGAGGCCCAGGCCGCCGCCCACGGCTGCCGCGCGGAAGTGGTGTACGAGCGTGACTACCCCGCCACCTGCAACCACGCGGAAGAGACGGCCTTTGCCGTCTCCGTCGCGCGCGAGCTGGTGGGCGAGGCGCAGGTGACCGACGATGCCCCGCGCGAGATGGGAGCCGAGGATTTCGCCTACATGCTGGAGGCGCGGCCCGGCGCCTACCTGTTCCTGGGGCAGGGGCCGGGGGCGATGTGCCACCATCCCGCCTATGACTTCAACGACGAGATCGCGCCGCTCGGCGCCTCGTTCTTCGCCCGGCTGGTCGAGCGTGCGCAGCCGCTGAAGACGGCCAGCGCCTCGGCGCAGGAGGTGGCGTGATGGCCCTCGAAGACGCGAAAAGCCAGGTCGATCAGGCCTTTACCCGCGGCGACCTGCGCGGGCTTTCCTACGAGAACGCCTTCGGCGGCGCCCCCTCCTTCCTGCGGCGGCGCTACACCAAGGACCTGGCGGGGGTGGATCTGGCGATCACCGGCGTGCCGTTCGACCAGGCGGTGACCAACCGCCCCGGCACGCGGCTGGGCCCGCGGGCGATCCGCGAGGCCAGCACCCTGCAGCCCTATGACCCGCCCTATGGCTGGGGGTACGACCCGCTGAGCGAGCTGGCCATCGCCGATTACGGCGACCTGGCCTTCGACTACGCCAAGGTGTCCGAGTTTCCGAAGGCGCTGGAGGCGCATGTCCGCGGCATCCTGCAGGCCGGGGCTGCCAGCATCACGCTGGGGGGCGATCACTACATCTCCTTCCCGATCCTGAAAGCCTATGCCGAGAAGTACGGCCCCCTGTCGCTGATCCAGTTCGACGCCCATACCGACACCTGGCCGGACGACGACATGGACCGGATCGACCACGGAACGATGTTCTACAAGGCGGTGAAGCTGGGGCTGGTGGACCCGGCGCGCTCGGTCCAGATCGGCATTCGCACGGTGAACCCGGACCCGCTGGGCGTGCATATCATCGACGCCCGCGAGGTGCACGAGAAGGGCCCCGCCGCCGCCGCCGCCAAGGCGCGCGAGATCGTCGGCGATGCGCCGTGCTACCTCAGCTTCGACATCGACTGCCTCGACCCGGCCTTCGCGCCGGGCACCGGCACGCCGGTCTGGGGCGGGCTCAGCTCCGGGCAGGCGGCGATCACGCTGCGCGACCTGGCGGGGATCAACCTTGTCGGGGGCGATGTCGTGGAAGTCTCGCCCCCCTTCGATGCGGGCGGGGCCACCGCGGTGGCCGGCGCGCATGTGGCGATGGAGCTGATCTGCCTCTGGGGCTGGACCCGGCGCAAGGACGCGGCGGGTTGAGCGGCGCGGGCGGCACGGTCCTGGTGGCGCTGGGGGTGATCCTTGGCGCGGCGGCGGCGCTGGCGCTTTACGTGCGGCTGGCGCCCAGCGATCCGGCGCGCTGGCATCGCCCCGTCACCGGCACGCAGGACCGCGACACGCCGCGCAGCGCGCTGCGCGTGCGGCCGGCAGCCCCCGGCGCGCTGGCCCGCTTCGACGCGGTGGCCCGCGCCGCCCCGCGCTGCCGCGTCCTGGCCGGCACGCCGGAGGAGGGGCGCGTGACATACATCGCGCGCTCGCGCCTGTTCGGCTTTCCGGATTACGTGACGGCCGAGCAATCGGAGGGCATGCTGCGGATCTTCAGCCGGCTGCGGTTCGGGCAGCGCGACATGGGGGTGAACGCCCGGCGGCTAGAGGGATGGCTGCGCCGCGCCGGGCTGTGAGCGGTCTTCCGAGGACAGGCATTCCTGCGCCACCTCGCGCCACATCGGCACGTTCAGCGACATCTGGCACTGGGCGGTGAAGCGGCGGCCGTCGACCTCCAGGCAGGTGAACTGGCCCAGCTCGACCCGCGCGCCCTGACGGTCGGTGCAGTAGCATTCGACCGTCTTGCCGCCGATATTGGCATCCGCCGCGGCGCTGCCGGCCCAGCCGCCCGCCAGCGCCCCCGTCAGCGCCCCCGTCAGCGCCCTTGCCAGCGCCAGCCGGGCGGCGGCCCGGGGCAGGAAACGGGGCACGCAACGGGTCGGGGGGCATGGGCAAAGGCGTGTCATGTGGGCAGTTTACCACCGCCCGCGGCCTTGACCAAATGCGGAAGATGGGGGAAGGGGAGCCATGGTTCCCGACGAACGACTAGAGCAGATCCTGCAGCGGTTCGAGTATCTCGAGGCGCGCATGGCCGAAGGCGGCGGCGACATCGCGCAGATGGGCCGCGAATACGCCGAGCTGCGCCCCGTGGTGACGCAGATCGAGGAATGGCGCGCGCTGCTGGCCGATATCGCCGGCGCCGAGGCGCTGCTCGAGGACCCCGAGATGGCCGAGCTGGCGCGCGAGGAGCTGGAGAGCCTGCGCGCCCGCCGCCCCGAGGTGGAAGCCGCGCTGCAACTGGCGCTGCTGCCGCGCGATGCGGCCGACGCCCGCCCCGCGATGATCGAGATCCGTCCCGGCACCGGCGGCGAGGAGGCGGCGCTTTTCGCCGGCGATCTGCTGCGCATGTACCAGCGCTACGCCGAGGCGCAGGGCTGGGGCTTCGACATCATCGAGCACCAGGCGACGGAGCTGGGCGGCGTCAAGGAAGTGGTCGCCCATGTCACCGGTAGCGGCGTCTTCGCGCGGCTCAAGTTCGAAAGCGGCGTGCACCGCGTGCAGCGGGTGCCGGCCACCGAAAGCGGCGGGCGCATCCACACCTCCGCCGCCACCGTCGCCGTGCTGCCCGAGGCCGAGGACGTGGACATCCAGATCGACCCGGCGGAGCTGCGCATCGACACGATGCGCTCCTCCGGGGCCGGGGGGCAGCACGTCAACACCACCGATTCCGCGGTGCGCATCACCCATCTGCCGACCGGGATCGTCGTCACCTCCTCCGAGAAGTCGCAGCACCGCAACCGCGAGAAGGCGATGCAGGTGCTCAAGGCGCGGCTCTTCGACCGCGAGCGTCAGCGCGCGGCGGAGGAACGCGCCTCGGACCGGCGGGCGCAGGTCGGCAGCGGCGACCGGTCCGAGCGCATCCGCACCTACAACTTCCCGCAGGGCCGGCTGACCGATCACCGCATCGGCCTGACCCTCTACAAGCTCGACCAGGTGATGGCCGGCGAGCTGGACGAGGTGATCGAGGCGCTGACCGCCGACGACCAGGCGCGCCTTCTGGCCGAGATGGAGGCATGACACCCCCCGCCGCGGGCGGCGCCGGCACCGTGGCGCAGGCCCTGGCGCAGGGGGCGGCCGCCCTGCGCGCCGCCGGGATCGAGGGCGCGCCGCGCGACGCCCGGGCGCTCCTGGCCGGGGCGATGGGGCTGGCGCCCGAACGTCTTGTCGTCATGGGCCCCGACCCGGTGGACCCCGAGGCCGCGACGCGCTTTGACGCCTTCCTGGCCCGCCGCATCGCGCGGGAGCCTGTCTCGAAGATCCTCGGTCGCCGCCTGTTCTGGGGCCGCGCCTTCACGGTGACCCGCGACGTTCTGGACCCGCGCCCCGAAACGGAAAGCCTGGTCGCCCTGGCGCTGGAGGGGGGCGCTGCGGCACGCCTGCTGGACCTCGGTACCGGCAGCGGCATCCTGGCGCTGACCCTGCTGGCCGAATGGCCGGGCGCGCGGGCGCTGGCCACCGACATCAGCCCCGCCGCGCTGGAAGTGGCGCGCCGCAACGCCGCGGCGCTGGGCGTGGAGGGGCGGCTGCAACTTTGCCGCGCCGATTGGTTCGACGGGCTGCCCGGCGGGGCGGGGGGCTTCGACCTCATCGTCTCCAACCCGCCCTATATCGCGGCCGGGGAAATGCCCGGGCTCTCGCCCGAGGTGCGCCTGCACGACCCGCCCGGCGCGCTGAGCCCCGGCGGCGACGGGCTGGACCCCTACCGCCGCATCGCCGCCGGCGCCGCGGCCCACCTGGCGCCCGGCGGCCGGCTGCTGGTGGAGATCGGCTGGCAGCAGGGCCCGGCGGTGGCCGCGATCTTCCGCGCCGCGGGGCTGGCGCAGGTGCGCGTGCATCCCGACATGGACGGCCGCGACCGCGTCGTCAGCGCGATTTTGCCGGAAACGGGCCGATAACGCGGGATAACGGCGTCAATCCGCGGCTTTTTCGCGCGATTTTTCACTTAACCCTTGTAAGCGTCGTCGGGGCATGTTTACTCAAGGCCAGTCAGGATGACAGAGGTCTTTTGGACCTTGCGCCCGACGCCAAGCCAAAAATACGTGCCGATGGGACGGTCTGAACAACGCGTTGCACGCGGGACGGGCGGCACTTGAGACTACAAGAGCAAGGCTGGACTGCTGTTATATGAGATCTTCTAAATCACGTTCGCGGTCGAAATCGAACCGCAACCGGTCCTCGGTCGGCAATGTCGTCAACCGGGTCTTCGATTCCTCGGGGCCCGAGGGCAAGGTGCGCGGCACGCCGCAGCAGATCATCGAGAAATACAACCAGTTGGCGCGCGACGCCCAACTGGCCGGCGACCGCGTCGCGACCGAGAATTTCCAGCAGCACGCGGAACATTACCTGCGCCTGCTCAGCGAAGCCCAGCGCGAGCAGGAGCAGCGCCGCGAGGAGCAGGAACGCCAGAACCGCGAACGCCAGGCCGAGCGTGACCGCGAGCGCCAGCAGGAGCGCGAGCAGCCGAAGGCCAAGGATGGCGACTCCGATGGCGAGGGCCGCGAAGGCAAGCCCAAGCGTGGCCGCCGCGGCGGCCAGGACGCCGGGGGCGATGCCGGCGGCGACCAGGGCCAGAACCAGGGCCAGAACCAGAACAACGACCAGAACCAGGGGCGCGGCGGCAAGTCCGGGCAGGACGCCGAAGGCGCCCCGCGCAAGGGCGAGGGCGATCAGCCCGACATCTTCGATTTCACCGGCGACAACGAAAGCACGCTGGTCGAAACCCCCGAAAGCAAGCCCAAGCCCCGCCGCAGCCGCAAGAAGGCCGAAGCCAAGCCGGAGCAGAAGTCCGGCGACGAGAAGACCGGGGACGAGAACGGCGCCGCCGCGGCGGAGTGAT
>JBPEXR010000539.1:0-13715 GCA_052031355.1 Paracoccaceae bacterium | reverse complement strand
CATAGACCGCCGCCACCCGCGCCGCGCGGTCCTCGGGCGTCAGGTCGCGGTTGCCGGGCACCTCGATCACCTCGGACTTCGCGGGGATCGCGTCGGGCGCTTCGGGCGGGCGGTTGCAATCATAAACTAGGCGACTGATCCGGCTTTCGACCAACGGCGCGTCCAGCGCCTGCGACAGCGCGCGCGCCAGTTCCGCTGCGCCGATGTCCCATGCGGCATGGCTTTGCGCGGCCTCCGCGCTTAGCCCCAGCCCCGCCAGCCGCGGCGGCACCGCGCGGGCGGCATGCTCGCAGACCAGCACCGCGCCGCCACGGCCGGCGCGGTTGGTGACCGCGGCCGCCGGCCCGTCGAAACCGTCGAGCAAGGGGGCATTTGCATGAGTCTGCATATGTAGGATTAGTTACAGCCCGCGCGCGCCTGTCAATATAATTTCTGTAGACGCAGCTACACCGTAACAATACGATCTAGAGATCGCTACAGAACGGAAGGCCGATGCCCCCCACCCCGCTGATCGTGAAGCAGATGATCCAGACCGCGATGGAGGATCTGACCCGCTCGGAGCGGCAGCTGGCGGATGTGCTGCTGCAGGATTACCCGGTGGCGGGGCTGCAAAGCATCACCAAGCTGGCGCAGGCGGCGGGCGTCTCGACCCCGACGGTGATCCGCATGGCGCGCAAGCTGGGCTTCGAGGGGTTTCCCGACCTGCAGGAGCGTTTGCGCCAGGAAGTGGCCGAGCAGATCCGCAAGCCCAGCAGCAAACGTGACGCCTGGGTGGGCACCGGCGAGCATGTGATCGACGCCTTCGCGGGGGCGGTGACCTCGAACCTGCGCCACACCCTCGACCGCCTCGACCGGGAGATTTTCGACCGCGCGGTGACCCTGCTGGCCGATGTCTCCCGCCCGGTCTACCTGGCGGGCGGGCGGATCACCCGGTCGAACGCCGACTACCTGTTCAACCACCTGCAGATCATCCGCCCGAACGTCACGCACCTCAGCCATTCGGCCAACGTCTGGCCGCAGTACCTGCTGGACATGGGGCCCGACGCGGTGCTGATCCTCTTCGACATCCGGCGCTACGAATCCGACCTGCTGAAGCTGGCGCGGCTGGCGCGCGAGCGGGGCGTCACCATCGTCCTGTTCACCGATCAATGGGGCTCGCCCATCTCCAAGGTTGCGGACCTGACCTTCAACGCGCTGGTCGAGGTGCCCTCGAGCTGGGATTCGACCATCGCCATCATGGTGCTGGCCGAGGCGCTGATCGCCCAGGTCCAGACCGCCCGCTGGGACGACAGCCGCGAGCGGATCGAGGAGCTGGAATCGATGTTCTCCGCCACGCGCCTGTTTCGCAACTTCAACTAGAAGTGCCCTGCCCCTGGTCGCGCAGAGGGATTGCGGCGGGGCGTCGCAGGCCCGCGCCACTTGCCCTCGCGGCCGGGTTGCGACATTGACAGCGGGCAATCGGGCATCAATTTTGCCCCGAACCTAGCAGGAGGATCGCGCGCCGATGGATCAGCATAGTTTCTTCCTTCCGCTGATCGCCGCGTTGCCGTTTCTGGGAAGTCTTCTGCCGGGCGTGATGATCCGCGCCGGCCGGGGCGTTACCGCCACGCTGACCGCCCTGCCCACCGTGCTGGCCCTGGTGCTGCTGATGCGCCTGGCGCCCGCGGTTTTCGCCGGTGAGGTGATCCACTTCCGCCTCGCCTGGCTGCCCGCGGTGGGGCTGGAGGCGAACTTCTTCCTCGACGGGCTGGGCTTTTTCTTCGCGGCGCTGATCCTGGGGATCGGGCTGCTGATCACCCTGTACGCCCGCTTCTACCTGTCGCGCCAGGACCCGATGGGCCAGTTCATGACGTACCTGCTGCTCTTCCAGGGCGCGATGGTGGGCATCGTTCTGTCCGACAACATCCTGCTTTTGCTGGTGTTCTGGGAGCTTACGTCGCTGTCCTCCTTCCTGCTGATCGGCTACTGGAACCACCTGCCGGAGGGGCGGCAGGGCGCGCGCATGGCGCTGGCGGTCACTGCCTCGGGCGGGCTGGCGATGATCGCGGGGATGCTGATCCTCGGCCAGATCGCGGGCAGCTTCGACATCTCCGTCATCCTGACGCAGGCCGAGGCGATCCAGGCCTCCCCCCTCTACCTGCCGGCGCTGATCCTGATCCTGGCGGGCGCCTTCACCAAGTCGGCGCAGTTCCCCTTCCACTTCTGGCTGCCGCACGCCATGGCCGCGCCGACGCCGGTCTCGGCCTACCTGCATTCGGCGACCATGGTGAAGGCGGGCCTGTTCCTGATGGCGCGCCTCTGGCCGGTGCTGGCGGGCACGCCGGAATGGTTCTACATCGTCGCGACCACCGGCCTTGTGACAATGGTGCTGGGCGCGCTGATCGCCCTTTTCAAGGACGATCTGAAGGCGCTTCTGGCCTTCTCGACCGTCAGTCACCTCGGGCTGATCACCATGCTGCTGGGCTTCGGCACCAAGATGGCGGCGGTGGCGGCGGTCTTTCACATCCTCAACCACGCGACTTTCAAGGCGGCGCTCTTCATGTGCGCGGGCATCGTCGATCACGAGGCGCACACCCGCGACATCAAGCGCCTGGGCGGCCTGCGCCGCCTGATGCCGGTGACCTTCACCATCGCGGCTGTCGCCTCGCTGTCGATGGCGGGTGTGCCGCTGCTGAACGGGTTCCTTTCCAAGGAGATGATGCTGGAGGAAGCCTCGCACACCTATTGGGCGGGCAGCACCTACGCGGTGCCGGTGCTGGCGACGCTGGGCGCGCTGCTGTCGGTCGCCTATTCGCTGCGTTTCCTCGGCCATACCTTCCTGGGACCGGTGCGGGACGACTACCCGGCCAAGCCGCATGACCCGGGCTTCGGCATGTGGGCCGGCCCGGCGCTGCTGGCGGTGCTGGTGGTGCTGATCGGCGTTCTGCCCGCGCTGGCCGAGCCGCTGGTGCGCACCGTCGCCGGCGCGGTGATCGGCGGCGCGCTGCCCGATTTCCACCTCAAGCTCTGGCACGGGGTGACGCCCGCCCTCTTCATGTCCGGCATCGCGCTGGCCGGCGGCGCGCTGTTGCTGGCCACCCACCGCCCGCTGGACCGCGCCTGGATCGCCGCCCGCCGCCCCGAGGCGAAGGACATCTTCGACGCGCTGGTCGCCGGGGTGCAGCGGCTGGCGCATGCCATCTCGGCCGGGCTGCACGACGCCTCGATGCGCCGCTTCGCCGCGCTTTTCGCGGCCACCGTCATCGCGCTGGGGGTCGGCGCCTACCTGACCGGCGCGCCGGTGGCCGAGGCACGCGCCCCGATGCCGGTGACCGCAGTGCCGGCGATCGGCATCCTGGTGCTGCTGGGCTGCACCGGGTGCCTCGTCGCCTTCCACCACCAACGCCTTCTGGCGCTGGTGCTGATGGGCGCGGTGGGCGTCGTCGTGTCGCTGGGCTTTGCCTATTTCTCGGCCCCCGACCTGGCGCTGACGCAGATCTCGGTCGAGGTGGTGACGATCATCCTGATGCTGCTGGCGCTGAACTACCTGCCGCGCAGCACCCCGCGCGAAAGCAGCACCGCGCGGCGCCTGCGCGACGGGCTGATCGCCGTGGCGGGGGGCCTGGCGATGACGGCGCTGGCCTACACGGTCCTGACCTCCGGCTTCGCGGTGCCGACGATCTCCGACTGGCACCTGGCCAATTCCTACAAGGGCGGCGGCGGCACCAACGTGGTGAACGTCATCCTGGTGGACTTCCGCGGCTTCGACACCTTTGGCGAAATCATCGTCCTGGGCATTGCCGCGCTGGTCATCTTCGCGCTGACCGACACGGTGCTGGGCGGTCCCGCCGGGCGGCGGCTGGCCGGCTGGACGCCCGAGCGGCCCAAGTCCGGCGACCGGCACCCGCTGATCATGGTGATCGCGACCCGCGTGCTGATGCCCATCGCGCTGATGGTCGGCCTTTACATCTTCCTGCGCGGCCATAACGAGCCGGGCGGCGGCTTCATCGCCGGGCTGTTGGTCGCCATCGCGCTGCTGATGCAATACATGGCCTCGGGTTTCGCCTGGGCGGAAAGCCGGCAGCGCATCCACTACCACACGATCATCGGGATCGGCGTGCTGATCGCCCTGGGCACCGGCCTGGGCGCCTGGGTCAACGGCATGCCCTTCCTGACCAGCGACTTCGGCTACGTGAAACTGCCGGGGCTGCACAAGTTCGAACTGGCCACCGCCATGGCCTTCGACGTCGGGGTGTTCCTGACGGTCGTCGGCGCGGTGATGCTGGCGCTCGACTCGCTGTCGAACATCGCCCGCCGGGCGGGCGTGGCGGCGAACGTGCACCCGATGGACGTGAACCCGCTGCGCGAATTCAAAGACGGCCGCGAGGGAGAGTGATTTGGAACTGCTAGTCGCCATCGCCATCGGCGCGCTGACCGCCTCTGGCCTGTACCTGGTGCTGCGGGCGCGCACCTTCCCGGTGATCCTGGGGGTTTCGCTGCTCAGCTACGCGGTCAACGTCTTCCTCTTCACGTCGGGCCGGCTGGTGGTGAACCAGCCGCCGATCCTGCGCGACGACATCACCAGCTACACAGACCCGCTGCCCCAGGCGCTGGTGCTGACGGCCATCGTCATCTCCTTCGGCATGACGGCGGTCGTGGTGCTGCTGTCGCTGGGCGCGTTCCTGTCGGCCGAAACGGACCGCATCGACATCGAACCGGGCGCGCCGGAGGAGGGCAGCGCCGAGGCGCAGGCCCGCACCGACGCGCCCGAGCCCCCCGCCCCCGAGGGCGACATGCCGGAGGCGAAGGCATGAGCCACTGGATGATCCTGCCGATCGTGGTGCCGGCCCTGCTGGCGGCCTTCACCGTCACCGCGCTGCGCCATCACCTGGCGTTGCAGCGCATCTTCTCGGTCGCGGGCAGCGCGGTGCTGGCCGCCATCGCGGTCTACCTGTGGCTGCGCGCCGCCGGCGGCGAGATCGAGGTCTACGCCCTGGGCAACTGGCGCGCGCCCTTCGGCATCGTGCTGGTGCTGGACCGCCTCGCCGCCCTTATGGTGGCGCTGACAGCGCTGCTGGGCCTCGCGGTCGCGGGCTATGCCGCCAGTTCCGGCTGGGACCGGCGCGGGCGGCATTTCCACGCGCTGCTGCAGTTCCAGCTGATGGGTCTGAACGGCGCCTTCCTGACCGGCGACATCTTCAACCTCTTCGTCTTCTTCGAGGTGCTGCTCATCGCCTCCTACGGGCTGATGATCCACGGCGGCGGCGCGCGCCGACTGCGCGCCGGGGTGCAATACGTGGTCTACAACCTCCTCGGCTCGACGCTGTTCCTCTTCGCGCTCGGCACGCTCTACGCGGCCACCGGCACGCTGAACATGGCCGATATCGCCCAGCGCCTGGCGGGGATGGAGGGCGAGGCCTCTGCCCTGGTGCGCACCGCGGCGATCCTGCTGCTATGCGTCTTCGCGGTGAAGGCGGCGATGCTGCCGCTGCACTTCTGGCTGCCCGAGACATACTCCCGCGCGCCCGCCCCCGTTGCCGCGCTCTTCGCGGTGATGACCAAGGTCGGCGCCTATGCGATCCTGCGGGTGATGACCCTGATCCTGGCCCCTGCCCTGCCCGAGACCGCGACCTGGATCGCCAACGGGCTGATGCTTGCCGCGCTCGGCACGCTGCTGCTGGGCACAATCGGTGTGCTGGGCGCGCATGAGATCGGGCGCCTGGCGGCCTTTGCCGCGCTGACCTCTGTCGGCACGCTGATGGTGGCCGTTGCCGCCTTCACGCCGGCGGCCAGCGCCGCGGCGATGACCTACCTGGTGCATTCGGTGCTCTCGGGCGCGATGCTGTTCCTGGCGGTGGACCTGATCCGCCGGCACCGCAGCGGGCCGGACGACGGCGCGGGCCTTCTGGTGCCCGGCCACGTGATGCCGCGCCATGGGCTGATCGCCGCGCTGTTCTTCGCCGCCGCCATCGCCGCCGCGGGGATGCCGCCGCTTTCGGGCTTTCCGGGCAAGCTGCTGATCCTCGACGCGCTGCGCGGGGTGCCCTTCGGGCCCGCCGCCTGGGCGGTGATCCTGGCGACCTCGATCCTGACGATCTTCGGCTTCGCCCGCGCCGGCAGCATGATCTTCTGGAAGGTCGAGACCCCCGCCCCGGTGATCGAGGCCGAGGGCGAGATGCCCCGCACCCCGCTGCCGCCCGCAGGCCCGGTGGCCATCGCCTACGGCTTCCTGGCCGCCATCGTGCTGCTGACGCTGGGCGCCGGCGCGGTGCATTCGGCGGCCCGTGACGTCGCCGCGCAGCTTTACGCCCCCGAGGGCTACATCGCGGCGGTGCTGGGCGACGGCGGCCCCGGCCCTGCCCCCGGCACCATGCCCACCGCCGAGAAGGAGGCGCATTGATGCTTCGCCGCCTGCTGCCCCACCCGCTGCTGACGCTGCTGCTGGTCGGCGTCTGGCAACTGCTGGCCAACGAGGTGACGCCGAACTCGCTGGTCCTGGGCGCGATCCTGGGCCTGGTGATCCCGTTCATCACCGCGCCCTACTGGCCCGGCCGCCCGGCGCTGCGCAACTTCCACCGGCTGGTGGAATACATCCTGATCGTGCAGTGGGACATCATCCGCTCCAACGTCGTGGTGGCGATGGTGGTGCTGTTCAAGCGCAACCGGAACATCCGCTCGGGCTGGGTGTCGATCCCGCTCGACCTGCGGACCCCGGAGGCGATCACCATGCTGGCCGGCACGATCACCATGACCCCCGGCACGCTGTCGGCGGACCTGGCCGCGGACGGGCGCAGCCTGCTGGTGCACGCCCTCGACATGGATGACGCGGATGCGGTGCGCGACGAGATCAAGCACCGTTACGAGCGCCGCCTGAAGGAGATTTTCGAATGATCGAACTGGCCATCCTCTTCGCGGCCGGCTGTTTCGGGCTGGCGCTTCTGTTCAACCTGGTGCGCCTGATCCGCGCGCCGGGGGTGACCGACCGGGTGCTGGCGCTGGACACGCTGGCGATCAACGCCATCGCGCTGCTGACCCTTTTCGGCATCGCCCAGGGCACCGCGATGTACTTCGAAGCCTCCATGATCATCGCGATGACCGGCTTCGTCTCCACCGTCAGCTACTGCCGCTTCATGCTGCGCGGCGACATCATCGAGTGAGGCCGCAATGCCGTTCTGGTTGGAAATCATCATCGCGGCCTGCCTGGTGCTGGGGGGCTTCTTCGGCCTCGTCGGCTCGCTGGGGCTGCTGAAACTGTCGGATGCGATGGCGCGACTGCACGCGCCGACCAAGGCGACGACGCTGGGCGTGGGCGGGGTGCTTCTGGCCTCCATCGCCAACGTCTGGGCGCTGGAGGGGCGGCTCAGCCTGCACGAGGTGCTGGTGATGCTGTTTCTCTACCTCACCGCGCCGGTCTCGGCCCATTTCATCGCCAAGGCGCATATCCACCGCCGCACCAAGCCGGAGGATCTGCCCCCCACCGCGACCGACCGTCCCTGGGCCAGCTTCGAGAGCGACGCCGACCGCGAGGCGATCGAGGAAGAAGGCGCCCCCGCCGCCCGAGTGGAGTGATCCGAGGGGGTGTCTGGGGGGAAACGGCGCGGCCGGTGGCAGCGCACAATCACGCCCAACCTTGACCCCAACCTCCGGGACATCCCGCGCCGGTCCGTAAGCGCCTTTGCGCCGCTCAGCCCCCTGCCCTACTTCGGCACCCGCAGCACCCCCGCGGCGGGGATGCGTCCTGCCGGGCTGTCACAGGGCGTCGAGGCGTAGTTGAACCAGAAGGTCTCCGCCCCCGTTTCGCGCCGCCGCAGGCCGGCCGGCAGCTCCAGCACCTCCAGCCCGGCCCGGCCGCAAAGGTCGCGCATAAGCCGCTGCCAGCCGTCCGCATCCAGCCAGGCGCCCAGGTAGCAGGTTCGGCCCGCGCGCAGCGCGATGGGCGTGCCGGTCTCCGCCTCGCTGAGCACCGCCTCGCCATCGCCCTCCAGCGCCTCGACATATCGCTGCGCCGCGCCCCCGCCCGCCAGCGGGCGCGGCATGTCGGGGCGCAGGCTTTCGACCCGCGCCACCCGCAGGTCCAGCCCCGGCCAGTCGGGGGGCAGCGGCACGGGGATGGCGAAATCGGCCCCGCGCGCGGCGCTGCGCGGCCCGATCAGCACCTCGGCGCCGCAGCCCGCGAGGGCCTGTTTCAACGCCGCGGGCATGTGCATCATCCCCGGCGCGGCGACCAGGCGGTAGCCGCTGAAATCGCGCGTGTCGGGGGGCAGGATGTCGATCGACAGGCCTAGCCCCCGCAGCGCGCGGTAGGCGGCGAAGACAAGGTCGAAGTACCGCAGCCCGGCACCGTGCGGCTGCACCTGCCAAAAGGCCTCGGCGTCATAGTCGAAGACCAGCGCCACCTCGGCCCGGTGTGGGGCCACCTGCGGCGCGGCGGCAAGCTCCCGCGCGAGTTCGCGCACCTCGTCCAGGCCCGGCGCCGGGGCGCTGTCGGGCCGCAGCAAGCCAGCGTGCATCTGCTCCTGCGCGAAAGGCGCCTGGCGCCAGCGGAAATAGCAGACGGCCTCGGCCCCGTGGGCGAAGGCCTCCCAGCTCCACAGCCGGACCATCCCGGGCAGCGGCGCGGGATTGTGGGGGGCCCAGTTCACCGGGCCGGGCTGCTGTTCCATCACCCACCAGCGGCCGCGGCCGACGGCGCGGTAAAGGTCGTGGTGGAAGGCCTGGAAGTCCGGGTCGCCCTGGCGCGCGAAGGCGCGCTGGTGCGCGGGCTCGGCGCCGACGCGGTCCTCCAGGAACCCCAGGGGATAGCTGTCCCAGGTCGCGATCTCCAGCTCGCGGCCCAGCGCGAAATGGTCGAAATCCGTCACCCGGCCCATGTAGTTGTGCGAGAGCGGCCGGTCCGAATGGGCGCGGATCTCCTCGGCCTGGGCGCGGTTGAACAGCGCCACCATGTCGGAGCTGTAGCGCCGGAACGCCAGGGCATGGGCCGGGTTCACCTCGGTCACCGCAAGGTTGGGCAGGCCGATCTCGTCGAAGCGCGTATACTCCATCGACCAGAAGACGTTGCCCCAGGCCTCGTTCAGCGCGGCGATGGTGCCATAGCGTTCCGCCAGCCAGCCGCGGAACCCCGCAAGTGCCGCGGGCGAGTAGCTGAGCGTCGTGTCGTGGCAGCCGTATTCGTTGTCGATCTGCCAGGCGCCCAGCGCCGGGTGGTCCCCGTAGCGCTGCGCCAGCTTGGCGGCGATGCGACGGCTTTCGGCACGGTAGCCGGCGTGGCTGAAGCAATAGTGGCGGCGCGAGCCGAAGCCGCGCGGGCGTCCCTGCGCGTCCCACGCCAGCATGTCCGGGTGGCGCGTCAGCATCCAGCGCGGTGGCGTGGCGGTGGGCGTGCCCAGGACGACGCGTAGCCCCGCCGCGCCCAGTACTTCCATCGCCCGGTCCAGCCAGCCCCAGTCGAAGCGGCCCGGCTCTGGCTCGATCCGCGACCAGGCGAACTCGCCGATGCGCACCCAGGTGAGGCCGGCCTCCTTCATGCGGGCGGCATCCTCGGGCCACAGATCCTCGGGCCAGTGTTCGGGGTAGTAACAGGTGCCCAGCGCGCGCTGCATGAAGCCTCCGGCGGTCAGGGGGTTGCGGGGGCGACGCGCGGGGCGCCGAAGGCCGCATCGAAGGCGCGCACGATCTGCGCGGCGCGGGCGGCCACCTCGCCCGGCCCGTCCCCGGGCCGGTAGAGCGCAGTGCCGATGCCGAAGCCCGCCGCCCCGGCGCGGCGCCAGTCGTCGAAGCCCTCCGGCCCCACCCCGCCCACCGCGAAGCAGCGCGTGCCCGCCGGCAGCACCGCCGAGAGGGCCTTGAGGCCCGCGGGCGTCAGCTGCGCCGCGGGGAACAGCTTCAGCCCGTCCGCCCCGGCGCGCAGGGCGGCGAAGGCCTCGGATGCGGTGAAGACGCCCGGGTAGCTTTCCATTCCCGCAGCCTTGGTGGCCGCGATCACCGGCGGATGGCAGTCGGGCGAGACGATCATATGCGCGCCCATCTGCGCCAGCTCCGCCACCTGCGCCGGCTCCAGCACAGTGCCCGCGCCGATACGCGCCACCTCGCCGTAGGCGTTCAGCATGGCGGCGATGCTTTCCATCGGGCGGGGAGAGTTCAGCGGCACCTCGATGCGGGTGATCCCGGCCTCGATCAGCGCCGCGGTGACCGGCAGCGCTTCCTCCGGCGTGATGCCGCGGAGAATCGCGATGATCTCGCGATGGGCGCGCGGCGCGTTCATTTGGTCCCGGCCCCGGTGGCGGCGGAGGCGGAGGCGCGCGCGGCCCGCAGCCCCTCCAGCGCCAGCTCGCCCGCATCGACGCGGCGCGTCGGCACGGCCTGGGCAGAAAGGGCCGTCACATAGGCCTCGCCCGGGGTTTCGGCGCCAAGGACCGCCACCTGCTGGCCCAGCCAGTAGGGGCGCGCGGCGGCCAGCTCCAGCCCGATCAACAGGCCCGAAAGGCGCGCCCGCGCGGCCTGCGGCGCAAGGCCTTCGAGCAGCGCCTCGGCGCGCAGGGCGAACAGCTGCGCGCCGATCGCGGCGGGGCGCGACATCGCCTCGTCCAGCGCCGCGGTGAAGGCCTCGGCCTCCCAGCCGCTTTCGGCGACCGCGTGGCGCAGAACCGAGCGGCGCGAGAGCAGCGCGAAAAGCTCGCCGGTCAGGAAGGTCTGGAAGCTGACGATCTCCCCGGCGCTGATATGCACCCATTTGCTGTGGGTGCCGGGCATGCACAGCACGCCATCGAACTTCGGCTCGCGCGCCAGAAAGCCCGCGACCTGCGTTTCCTCGCCGCGCATCACGTCGGCGGGGCCCTGGCGCTTGACGCCGGGCAGAAGGCGCACGTCGAGGCGCGGATCCTCCGCCGGGGCGCGCACGGCGCTGGCCAGGGTCGGCGGGGCGCAGGGGGCGGCGACATAGGGCGCCTCGGCCCAGCCCTGCCGGCTGCCGGCCATGCCGCAGACGATCACCGGCGTCGCGCGGTCCGGCGCCAGCAGATCGCCGCCCAGGTCCAGCAGCGCCGCCTCGAAATCGCCCGGCCCCTGCAGCCGGGCCATGCCGCTGTCCGACCGGCGCGCGGCCAGCACCGCGCCGCCCGCGTCCAGCGCCCAGAGGCGCAGGTGCGTGGTGCCCCAATCGACGCCCAGCCAATCGGCGGTGATGCCGCTCGCGCCGCTCATCCCGTGGTCACCACGCCGCCGTCGACCACCATGACCTGCCCGGTCATCGCCGCGCTGGCCTCGGAGGCCAGGAACAGCACCGGCCCGACGATCTCGGCCGGGGAAAGCTCGCGCTTCAGGCATTGCCGGGCGATATGCGCCTTGATCGCCTCGGGCGTGGCCCATTTCTCGCGCTGCTTGTCGGTCAGCACCCAGCCGGGGGCCAGCGCGTTGACGCGGATCCCCTCGGGGCCGAACTCGCGCGCCAGGCTGCGGGTCAGCGCGGTGATGCCGCCGTTGGCGGTGGTATAGGCCGGGTAGTCGGCGTTGCCCATCATGTAGGAGATCGACGAGAAATTGACGATCACCCCCTGCCCCGCGGCGCGCA
The DNA here is from genome assembly GCA_052031355.1 of Paracoccaceae bacterium. GTDB lineage: Bacteria > Pseudomonadota > Alphaproteobacteria > Rhodobacterales > Rhodobacteraceae > JBPEXR01. The sequence continues at coordinate 2,167 of JBPEXR010000539.1, read as the reverse complement.
TCTGCTCCAGCGCCGCCTGGCAGGCGAAGAAGTAGGACTTCAGGTTGATGGCCTGCGACCAGTCCCAGAAGGCCTCGTCCACCTCGGCGGTGGCGTGGCGCTGGTCGTTGGCGGCGTTGTTGACCAGGACGCGCAAGGGGCCGTGCGCCTCGGCCGCCGCTTCCACCGCGCGGCGCAGGGCGCCGGTGTCGGTGATGTCGCAGGGCAGGAACAGGGGGCGCACGCCGTGCCGCGCCTCGATATCGTCGCAGAAGTCCCCGGCGTCCGAGCGTTGCACGAAGGCGACGCGCGCGCCCTGCGCCACGAAGCCCTCGGTCAGCGCCGCGCCGATGCCCGAGCCGCCGCCGGTGATGAAGACCGAGGCGCCGTCGAGGTCGGGGTATCTTGCCTGTGTCGTCATTGGCATCCTCGTCACGCTGCTGCGCGGCTTCCTACCCATTGCGGCAGCCAGTTTCCATGGGCGGCGATCAGATCGTCCACCAGCGCGCGGATCTGGCCAAGGTCCAGCTCGGCGGCGGTATGCGGGTCCAGCATCGCGGCGTGGTAGATATGCTCCGGCGCCTCGTCCAGAAGCGCCCGCACCACCAGTTCCTGCACGTTCACGTTGGTGCGCATCAAGGCCACCAGCTGCGGCGGGATATCGTTCACCACGGTGGGCTGCAGCCCCGCGCCGTCGACAAGGCACGGCACCTCGACCGCCGCGCCTTCGGGCAACTGGGGGATATAGCCGCGGTTGGCGACATTGCCGTAGATCACCGCCGGCGCGCCGGTGACCAGCGCGTTCATGATGTCCGCCGCGTATTCGTGGCTGCGCCGCACCTCGATGCGGTCGGCCCGGCGGAAGGCCTCGGCCTGGGCGGTCCATTCGGCGATCTGCTCTTCGCAGCGGCGGGGGTATTCGTCCAGCGGGATGCCGAAGCGTTCGATCAGGTCGGGGCGGTGCGACTTGATGAACCAGGGCACGTATTCGGCGAAATGCTCGGAGCTTTCGGTGACGAAATGGCCGAAGTGCTTCATCACCTCGTAGCGCACGTGGTTGGGGCAGCGCGGGTTGGCGCCCGTGGCGGTGGGAAAGCGCCCCTCCGCATGGCCGCGGCGCAGCGCCGGGTAGGCGTCCTGCCAGGTGCCGTCCGGGCCGCGCATCTCCAGTTCCAGGTAGAAGGCCATGTGGTTGATGCCCCCGGCGCGGTAGCGCAGATCGCCCGGCGCGATGCCCAGATCGCGGGCCAGTTCCTCGGCGGTGCCCTGTACGGAATGGCACAGGCCGACCTGGCGGATCTGGGGGTAGCGCGCGGCGATGGCCCAGGTGTTGATCGCCATCGGGTTGACGTATTGCAGCAGCACCGCCCCGGGGCACAGCTGGCACATGTCGGCGCAAAGGTCCCACAGGTGCGGCACGGTGCGCAGCCCGCGCATGATCCCGCCCACCCCCAGCGTGTCGGCGATGGTCTGGCGCAGCCCGTGGCGGGCGGGCACTTCGAAATCGGTGACGGTGCAGGGCTTGTAGCCGCCGATCTGGAAGGCGACGACGACGAAATCGGCCCCCTCCAGCGCCGCGCGGCGGTCGGTGTGGCAGCTGATGCGCGCGCCCACGCCCATCGTCTCGACCATCTTGCGGGCGACCAGCGCGCTTTCCTCCAGCCGCCGCGGGTCGATGTCCATCAGCGCGACATGCGCCTCCGCCAGCGCGGGGTGGTGCAGCGCGTCCCCGACGATGTTCTTCATGAAGATGGTCGAGCCCGCGCCGATGAAGGCGATCTTGACGGGCGCTGCTTGCTGCGGCATGGGCCGGCCTCCTACTTGACCGCGCCGAGGGTCAGCCCGGCGATGAAGTGGCGTTGCATCACGAAGAACATCAGGACCGGCGGCAGCGCCGCGACGATGGAGCCGGCAGAGACCAGGTGCCAGGCCGCCACCCACTGCCCGTTCAACGAATAGAGCCCCGCCGTCACCGGCTGGCTTTCGGCGCCCTGGGTCAGCACGGTGGCCCAGAAATAATCGTTCCAGATGAAGGTGAAGATCAGCACCGACAGCGCGGCGATGGCCGGCTTCATCAGCGGCAGCACCACGTACCAGAAGATGCGAAATTCCGACACGCCCTCGACCCGCGCGGCCTCGATCAGCTCGAACGGCATGGCGCGGATGAAGTTGCGCATGAACAGCGTGC
>JBPEXR010000538.1:0-14641 GCA_052031355.1 Paracoccaceae bacterium | reverse complement strand
GCCGCCCCTACCTGGCCATCCCCGGCCCTTCGGTCATGCCCGAGGCGGTGTTGCGCGCCATGCACCGCGCCGCCCCCAACATTTACGAAGGCGAGCTGATCGAGATGACGGCAAGCCTGCTCCCGGACCTCAAGCGGGTGGCGCGCACGCAGCACCAGGTGGCAATCTACATCAGCAACGGCCACGGCACCTGGGAGGCGGCGCTGGCCAACACCGTGGCCGAGGGCGAGCGGGTGCTGGTGCTGTGCTGCGGGCGCTTCGGCGAAGGCTGGGCCGAGGTGGCCGAGCAGCGCGGCGCCACGGTCGAGCGGCTGGATTTCGGCCTGCGCGATCCCATCGACCTGGACCGCCTGGCGGACCGTTTGGCGGCCGACCCGGAGGGGCAGATCCGCGCCGTTCTGATGACCCATGTCGATACCTCGACCTCGCGCCGGTCGGACGTGGCGGCGGTGCGCGCGGTGCTGGACGCCGCGGGCCATCCGGCGCTTTTGATGGCCGATTGCATCGCGTCGCTGGGCTGCGACCGGTTCGAGATGGATGCCTGGGGCGTCGATGTCATGGTGGCGGCCAGCCAGAAGGGGCTGATGGTGCCGCCGGGGCTGGGCTTCGTCTTCTTCAATGACCGCGCCGCGCGCAAGCGCGCCGCCATGCCGCGCGTCTCGCGCTACTGGGACTGGGCGCCGCGGGCCGAGCCGCAGCTCTTCTACCAGTACTTCGGCGGCACCGCGCCGACGCATCACCTCTACGGGCTGCGTTGCGCGCTGGACATGATCCACGCCGAGGGGATGGAGGCGATCTGGCGCCGGCACGAGATCCTGGCCCAGGGCATCTGGGCGGCCTGCGAGGCCTGGGGCGCGGGCGAGGGGACGCTGCGCCTCAACATCGCCGACCGCGGCGCGCGCAGCCACGCGGTCACCGCCGCGCGCCTGGCCCCGCCGCAGGGCACCGCGCTGCGCGACTGGCTGACGGCCAACGCCGGTGTGACCCTGGGCATCGGCCTGGGCATGGCGCCGCCGGGGGACCCGGCCTGGCACGGCTTTTTCCGCTTCGGGCACATGGGTCACGTCAATGCCCACATGGTGCTGGGCATGCTCGGCTCGGTCGAGGCGGGGATGACGGCGCTGGGCATCGCCCGCGGCCCCGGCGCGCTGGAGGCCGCCGCCGCCGCCATGGCCGAGGGACTGCGCCTGCCCGCCAGCGGCACGGCGCCCCAGCCCGCCACCGCGATCTAGAACCACCAAGCGAGATACCGATGACCAAGCACTTTCACGATCCCGGCAGCCTGGGCCTGATCCCGCCCGAGGACATGGCCCGCCTCTCCGGGCTGGAGTTTTTCCACGGGATGATCGCCGGGACCTATCCCGCGCCGCCGGTGGCCGCGTTGACCAACCAGACGATGGTCTCGGCCGAGGAGGGCCGGGTGACCTGGAAAGCCGCGCCGCCCGAGAACTTCATCAACCCCAACGGCGGGGTGCACGGCGGCTGGGCGATGACGGTGCTGGATTCGGCGCTGGGCTGCGCGGTGCATTCGGCGCTGCCGGCCGGGCGCGGCTACACCACGCTGGAGGCGAAGACGAACCTCACCCGCGCCCCGAAGGTGGGCGAGGTCTACTTCTGCGAGGGGCGCCTGCTGACCCTGGGCCGCCGCACCGCGACCTCCGAGGCGAAGCTGACGCGCGAAGACGGCGCGATCATCGCCTTTGCCACCACCACCTGCCTGGTCTTCGACCTCTGACGCGGCTCAGCCGCCGGCGCGGGCGGCCTTCAGCGCGGCGGGCAGGACCTCCTCCAGCAGGTTGAGGTCGGCCTCCGTCCCGGCGCTGATGCGGATGCAGCGGTTTTGCGGCGCGGCGAAAGGCATGCGGACGAAGACGTCGCGCTTGCCCAGCTCCGCCACCAGCCGCTTGGCCAGTTCCGCATCGGCGCCGCAATCGACGGCGACGAAATTGGTGGCCGAGGGCAGGGCCGCCAGCCCGTTGGCGCGGGCGATGGCGGTGATGCGCTGGCGCGCGATCTCCACCTGCCGCTTGACCCAATCGAGGTGCGCGTCGTCGCGCAGGGCCTCCAGCGCGCCGATCTGGCTGAGGCGGCCCATGCCGAAATGGTTGCGGATCTTGTCGAAGGCGCGGATCAGCGCCGGCGCCCCGATCGCATAGCCCACCCGCGCCCCGGCCAGCCCATAGGCCTTGGAGAATGTGCGCATGCGGATCAGCCGCGGATCGTCCGCGACCAGCGGCGGGGCGGTGCCCTCGGGGGCGAACTCTACATAAGCCTCGTCCAGCACCAGAAGGCAGCCCTCGGGCAGGTCCTCCAGCGCGGCGGCGATGGCGGCGCCGGTCAGGTAGCTGCCCATCGGGTTGTCGGGGTTGGCAAGGTAGACAAGCTTGGCATCCACCTCGCCGGCGCGGGCGATCAGCGCGCCCAGATCCTCGGCGTCGTCGCGGTAGGGCACCTTGTGCAGCACCCCGCCGAAGCCGGCGACGTGGTAGTTGAACGTCGGGTAGGCCCCGTCGGAGGTGACCACCGCGTCGCCCGGCGCCACCACCAGCCGTACCAGCTGGCCCAGCAGCCCGTCGATGCCTTCGCCTACCACCAGGTTGTCCATGTCGATGCCCAGCCGCGCGGCCAGCTCGGACCGCAGGTCGTGGCTGGCCGAATCGCCGTAGATCCAGATGTCGGGGGTGGCGGCGCGCATCGCCTCCACCGCGCGCGGCGAGGGGCCGAAGACGTTCTCGTTCGCGCCGATCCGGGCCCGGAAGGGGGCGCCGCGCTGGCGCTCCTGCACTTCGGCGCCGACGAAGGGCACGGTTTCGGGCAGGCTTTCGATCAGCGGGGTGTAGCGGGGATGGGTCATGGCGCCAATCAACCCCATCTGGCCCGCCCCAGCAAGAGCGGCTTTGGCGCCGCCGGCCTGGCCGCGCAGGCGCGCGAAGTCCCCCCGTGCCCCAACGTTTCGCTTTCCAGCCCGCGCCCGCCTTGCAAGGTTGGCGCCAGGCATTGAGGGAGGGAACGCGATGGACCGCGTGCAATTCGAGATCCGGGACCATGTGGCGCAGATCACCCTGTCGCGGCCGGACAAGATGAACGCCGTCGACGGCGCGATGATCGAGGCGGTGATCGCCGCCGGCACGCGGCTGGCGGAGGAGGCGCGGGAAGGCCGCGTTCGCGCCGCGGTGCTGTCGGGCGCCGGGCGCGCCTTCTGCGCCGGGCTGGACGTCGCCAGCTTCGGCGCCCTGGCGGGCAAGGACCCGATGGAGGCGCTGATGCCGCGCACCCACGGGCTGGCGAATGACTTTCAGCAGGTCGCCCTGACCTGGCGCGCCGCCCCCGTGCCGGTGATCGCGGCGCTGCACGGCCCGGTCTTCGGCGCCGGGCTGCAAATGGCGCTGGGCGCCGACATCCGCATCGCCCAGGCCGACGCGCGCCTTTCGGTGATGGAGATGAAATGGGGCCTCGTGCCCGACATGGGCGGCATGGTGCTGCTGCCGCGGCTGGTGCGCTCGGACGTGCTGCGCCGGCTGACCTACACCGCCCAGCAGATCGACGCCGCCGAGGCCGCGCGCCTCGGGCTGGTGACCGAAATGGCCGAGGATGCGCTGGCGGCCGCGCAGGCGCTGGCGGCGCAGATCGCCGCGCAGAGCCCGGCGGCCATCCGCGCCGCCAAGGCGCTGATCGCCACCGCCGAAAGCGGCGCCGGGGAGGCCGAGGTGCTGCTGGAGGAATCGCGCGCCCAGGCCGGGCTGATCGGCGGGCCCGACCAGATGGAGATCTTCGCCGCGCAAAGCGCCGGCCGTCCGCCGCGCTTCGGCAAAGGCTAGGGCCGGGGCGGGGGGCGCCAATCTGGCGAGCCGGTGCGCCGGTGGCGGCGCCGCCCGCCGCCCGGCAGCCGCTTGACGCGGCCCGCCCGCTGCCCCACCTTCCGCGCGACCTGCAAGGAGAGCCCAATGGCCGGACCCGCGCCCTTCGCGCCCTACGAATGGATGATCGCCTGGCGTTACCTGCGCGCCCGCCGTTCCGAGGGCGGCGTCAGCGTGATGACCTGGATCAGTCTGATCGGCATCACCCTGGCGGTTTTCGCGCTGATCGCCACGTTGGCCGTCCGCTCGGGCTTCCGGGCCGAGTTCGTGGACACCATCCTGGGCGCCAACGCGCATGTCACCGTCTACAGCGCCGGCGAGATCACCGAGACCGGGCAGGTCGACCGCAAGATCCGCGACTTCGACGCCCTGGCCCAGCGGCTGGCCCAGGCGCCGGGCGTGCAGCGCGCCGCGCCGCTGGTGAAGGGCCAGGTCATGGCCAGCGCCAACGGCCGCAACGCCGGGGTCGAGGTTTTCGGCATGACGGCGCAGGACCTGCAGGCCCTGCCGCGCATCGCCGATCCGCAAAGCGCCGAGGGCGACCTTGCGCGCTATGGCGAGGGGGTGGCCATCGGCTCGGGCGTGGCGCGCGAGCTGGGGCTGCGGCTGGGCGACCAGCTGCGCCTCATCTCCCCCGACGGGGTGAAGACGGCCTTCGGCACCTCGCCGCGGGTGAAGGCCTACGAGGTCGTCTATATCTTCACCGCCGGGCGCTACGACATCGACCGCACGCGCCTTTACATGCCGTTTGCCGAGGCGCAGGCCTATTTCAACAGCGAAGGCGCCGCCGACGAGGTGGAGGTGATCCTCCACGCCCCCGAGGCGCTGGAGGAAGCGCGCCCCGGGCTGGCGGCGGCGGCGGGGCCGGGCTTTCAGCTCTGGACCTGGCGCGACGCCTCGGGCAGCTTCCTGCGCGCGCTGGAGATCGAGGACAACGTGATGTTCGTCATCATGGCGATCCTGGTGCTGATCGCGGCGATGAACATCGTCTCGGGCCTGATCATGCTGGTGAAGAACAAGGGCGGCGACATCGGCATCCTGCGCACGATGGGGCTGACCGAGGGCGCGGTGCTGCGCGTCTTCTTCATCTGCGGCGCCTTCACCGGGCTGATCGGCACGGCGCTTGGCGTGGTGCTGGGCTGCCTCTTCGCCATCTACATCGACCCGGTCTTCGCCTTCGTGAACTACGTCTCGGGCGGCGGCGTCTGGGATCCGTCGATCCGCGGCCTCTACGCCATCCCCGCCAAGCTGGAGGCGGGGGACGTGATCTCCGCCGTGGCGCTGTCGCTGGGTCTGTCCTTCGGGGTCACCTATTTCCCCGCGCGCCGGGCGGCGCGGCTCAACCCGGTGGAGGCGCTGCGCTATGAGTGATCCGGTTCTCGAACTGCGCGGCATCGGCAAGACCTACAACCCCGGCAAGCGCAACGAGGTCGAGGTGCTGCGCGCGGTCGACCTGGCGCTGGCGCCGGGCGAGGCGGTGGCCCTGGTCGCCCCCTCGGGCGCGGGCAAGTCGACGCTGCTGCACATCGCCGGCCTGCTGGACACGCCCGGCACCGGGCAGGTGCTGATCGGCGGGCAGGACATGACCGGTCTGGGCGATCGCCGCCGCACCCGGGCGCGGCGCGCCGACATCGGCTTCATCTACCAGTTCCACCACCTTCTGCCGGAATTCACCGCGCTGGAGAACGTGATGATCCCGCAACTGGCCGCCGGCACCGCCCGCCGCGCGGCGGAGGAGCGGGCCCGCGGCCTTCTGGCCCGGGTCGGGCTGGAGGCGCGCGCCGATCACCGGCCGGCGGCGCTTTCGGGCGGCGAGCAGCAGCGCGTCGCCTTCTGCCGGGCCCTGGCCAACGCGCCGCGCCTGCTGCTGGCGGACGAGCCGACGGGCAACCTGGACCCGGCGACCTCCGACCGGGTGTTCGAGGTGCTGATGCAGCTGGTGCGCGAGACGGGGCTTTCGGCGCTGATCGCGACGCACAACCTGGACCTCGCCGCCCGCATGGACCGGCGGCTCAGCCTGCGCGGCGGGGCGCTGACCGAGGGCTAGTGCCCCGCGCTGCCTAGACTTTCTGGGTGACAAAGACGCCCGCCGCCATCAGGGCGATGCCCAGGGCGCGGGTGCCGCTCAGCGGGCTGACGCGGGCACCGAAGAGGCCGAAGTGGTCGATCGCCGCGGCGCTGATCAGCTGGCCCAGCAGCACGAAGAAGACCGCGTTGCCCACCCCGAAGCGCGGCGCGATGAAGGTGATCGACAGAACGTAGAAGGCCACCAGGACCCCGGCCAGCATCAGGTGCCGCGGCGCTTCGGCCACGCCCTTCAGCGCGGCGGGGCCGCTGATCGCCAGCAATGCCAGGGTGATGACCAGCGCCACGGTGAACAGCACCGCGCCCGCCGCGATGGGCGAGCCCAGCCGCGCCCCCAGCGCGGCGTTGAGGGCGGCCAGCACCGGGATGCCGATCCCGGCGGCCAGCATGGTCAGGGCGTAAAGCGGCATCGGTTCCTGCATCGCTCCCCCGGTGTTCAGGCTAGGAAAAAGGTGGCGGAGGCGCGGGCTACGGGCTTGCCCTCGGCCGGGTCGGCCAGTTCCGCCTCGGCGAACAGCAGCGCCCGGCCCGGCTTGACGATGCGCGCGGTGCAGCGCAGCACCTCGCCGCGGGCGGCGCGCAGAAAGCGCGTCTCCAGGTTGGTGGTGGCGACGGGGCGAAACTCTCCCAGCTGCGCGGCGCAGGCCAGCACCATCGCGGTATCGGCCAGCGCGCCCATCGCCTGGCCGCAGACCATGCCGCCGACGCGGGCGATCCGGGGCGTGACGGGAATGTCCAGCACCGCGCGCCCGGTCCCGACGTCCTGCACCTGCGGCGCCAGGTCCAGCACCCAGGGGGCGAAATTCTCTTCCAGCGCTTGCTGCGCGGCCTTTGCGTCGAACATGGCTCCTCCCTCGTGGGGCGGAGATTGCCGCCTGCGCGCCGGCTTGTCACGCCCCGATCTGGGCGCCGCGCGCCGCACGGCCGGGGGCCGCCCGCCCGCGGACGCCCAGCACCGTTGCGTCCAGCGCATGGCTTGCCCATATACAGAACGCCCGGGATCGGCTATGACCCGGCGATGAATCTTTGCTGCGGCCCGGGGGCCTCGGCGCCCCTCCTCCCCAGCCAGATCGGTTTTCCCATGATTTCGACCCTTTCCGCCGCGCTTGCCGAGCGCGGGTACGACGCTTTGACCCCCGTGCAGGAGGCGGTGACCGACCCGGCGCTGGCCGCGGCCGACCTGCTGGTCTCGGCCCAGACCGGCTCGGGCAAGACGGTGGGCTTCGGCCTGGCCATCGCGGGCGACATCCTGGGCGCGGCCGAGGCGCTGGACCCTGCCAGCGCCGGCGCCCCGCGCGGGCTGGTCATCGCCCCGACGCGCGAGCTGGCCTTCCAGGTGATGCGCGAGCTGACTTGGCTTTACGCCCAGGCCGGCGCGCGGGTGATCGCCTGCACCGGCGGCATGGACATGCGCGACGAACGCCGCGCGCTGGAGCGCGGCGCGCATATCGTCGTCGGCACGCCGGGCCGTCTGACCGATCACATCAAGCGCGGCGCGCTGGACCTTTCGGCACTGCGGGTGGCTGTGCTGGACGAGGCGGACGAGATGCTCGACCTCGGCTTCCGCGAGGACCTGGAGTTCATCCTGGGCGAGGCGCCCGCCGCGCGGCGCACGCTGCTGTTCTCGGCCACCGTGCCGCCGGTCATCGCGGAGCTGGCCAAGACCTACCAGCGGGACGCGGTGCGCGTCTCGACCATCACCAAGGGCGCGGCGCATGCCGATATCGCCTACCAGGCGCTGCAGGTTGCCCAGCAGGATGCCGAGACCGCGGTCATCAACGTGCTGCGCTTCCACGAGGCGCAGAATGCCATCGTCTTCGCCAACACCCGCGCCGCGGTGAACCGGCTGACCACGCGCCTGGCCAACCGCGGCTTCGCCGTGGTTGCCCTGTCGGGCGAGCTTAGCCAGTCCGAGCGGACGCATGCGCTGCAGGCGATGCGCGACGGGCGTGCGCGGGTCTGCGTGGCCACCGACGTGGCCGCCCGCGGGATCGACCTGCCCAAGCTGGACCTCGTGGTCCATGCGGAACTGCCCTCGAACCCCGAGGCGCTGTTGCACCGGTCGGGCCGCACGGGCCGGGCCGGGCGCAAGGGCGTCTCGGCGCTGATCGTGCCGCCGCGGGCGCGGGCCCGGGCGCAGCGGCTGCTGAAGTTCGCCAAGCTCACCGCCGAATGGACCGAGGCGCCGGGCGCCGAGGCGATTCACGAGCGGGACGAGGCGCGCCTCCTGGCCGACCCGACCTGGACCGCCGAGGCGGGCACCCGCGAGGCCGCCTTCGCCGCCAAGCTGGCCGCCCAGCATTCGGCCGAGGCGATCGCCGCCGCCTACCTGCGCCTCTACCGCACCCGGAACGCCGCCCCCGAGGAGTTGTCGCCCCCCGACGCGCCCGCCCCCCGGCGCGAGCGCGCGCCCTTCGGCCCCAGCGCCTGGGTCGCCCTTTCGGTCGGCCGCCGCGACCGGGCCGAGCCGCGCTGGCTTCTGCCACTGCTGTGCCGCGCGGGCGGGCTGGACAAGGACGCCATCGGCGCCATCCGCATCCGCGAGACGGAAAGCTGGGTCGAAGTGGCGGAGGCCGAAATCGGCGCGCTGATGGAGCGTGTCGGCACGACCGGGCTGGAGAAGGGCGTCACCCTGCGCCGCATGGAAGAGGCGCCCGGCCCGGACGACCAGGCCCCGCGGCGCGCCCCGCGCCCGGGCGGCGAGCGGGACACCCGCAAGCCCGGCGCCAAGCCCCGTTTCGGCACCAAGCCGCCGCGTGCGGCGGGCGAGGCCGCGGCCGGCAGCGCGTCCGACCGCGCACAGCCCGCACCGGCCCCGGCGCCCCGCGCCGCCCAGGCGGACAAGCCGCGCAAGCCGCGGCACGAGGCCCGCGCCCCGGCCGAGGCGGCGGCCGCACCCCGCAAGCCTGCACCGGATGGCGGGCCCAAGCGTCACGGCGGTAGTGACCGCGCGGGCGGCAAGGCCGCGGCAAAGCCCGCCCATGCCAAGCGCGCACCGGGGCAGGGCAAGCCGTTCGGCAAGCCGGGCGACAGCCGCGGCAAGCCCTTCGGCAAACCGGGCGAGGGACGCGGCAAGCCCTTCGGCAAGCCGGCCCGCGCCGGCAAGCCGGCAGCCGCGGGCGCCGCTGGCCCCGCACGCCGCGCCGCCAAGCCGCGCGCCGACGCCAGCGACACCTCCAAGCGGTTCACCCCGCCGGGCCGCGTCTCCAAAGGCGGCAATGCCGTGCTGCGCCGCGCCAAGCACTAGGGCGCGGCGCAGCCCGCCCTTGCGCCCTCCCTTTGCCCCGCGCTACGCCTGCGGGGCAGGGGGCTGACCCCCGCCTGAGGGGGAGACCCGCCCTAGGGCACGGGAGGCGCAGGCCCCGGCATGGCTGAAATGTCCCTTCGGGGGCAGTTGGGGAGCATACCGATGAAGATCGCCGCCGCCGCCTACCCGCTGGGCGGGTTCACCGATTGGGACGGCTACGCCGCCAAGATCACCGCCTGGGTCGCGGAGGCCGCAGGGGCCGGTGCGGAGCTGCTGGTCTTTCCGGAATACGGCGCGATGGAGCTGGCCTATCTCGAAGGCCCCGAGGCCGCGGCGGATGCCGAGGCCTCCGTCACCGCCGTTTCCGACCGGCTGGACCGCGCGCTGGCGCTGCACCGCGACCTCGCGCAGCGGCACGGCGTGCACATCCTGATGGGCTCCGGCCCCGCGCGGGAAACTTCCGGCCGGGTGGTCAACCGCGCGCATCTCATCGCCCCCACGGGGCAGGTGGGCGTGCAGGACAAGCAGGTGATGACCCGGTTCGAGCGCGAGGAATGGTGCGTCGCGGGTGGCGGACCGCTGCAGCTATTCGACACCGCGCTGGGCCGTATCGGCGTGCTGATCTGCTACGACAGCGAGTTCCCGCTTCTGGGCCGCGCGCTGGCGGATGTCGACTGGCTGCTGGTGCCCTCGGCGACCGAGGCGCTTTCCGGCTACTGGCGGGTGCGTATCGGCGCCATGTCCCGCGCGCTGGAGGGGCAGTGCGTGTCGGTCATGGCCTCGCTGGTGGGCAGCGCGCTCGGCCTCTTCGCGATGGAAGAGAACACCGGCGCGGGCGGCGTTTTCGGCCCGCCCGACAAGGGCTTTCCGGCTGACGGCGTTCTGGCCGCGGGGCCCATCGGGCAGCCCGGCTGGACCTATGCCGAGGCGGGCCTCGAAGCGATCGCGGAGGTGCGCCGCGACGGCGTGGTCGCCAACCGCCGCCACTGGGACGACCAGATCGGGCGCGACGGCCCGCCGGCCCTGTGCCGCTTGCGCGATTAGCCCTTGAAAATCGCCGCGTTTGGTCCCATTTAAAGGCGCGCTTCGCGACTGGCGAAGCAGGTAAACCAGGAGAGACCATGGCCAAGGAAGATACGCTCGAATTTCCCGGTGTCGTGAAGGAACTCCTGCCGAATGCGACGTTTCGGGTCGAGCTTGAGAACGGCCATGAGATCATTGCACATACGGCAGGCAAGATGCGCAAGAACCGCATCCGAGTTCTGGCCGGCGACCGCGTTCAGGTCGAGATGACCCCCTACGATCTGACCAAGGGCCGGATCAACTATCGCTTCAAGTAAGCCCGGCGCGATGAGGTTCGTCCTCGGATCGGCCAGCCCGCGCCGGCGCGAGCTGTTGGCGCAGATCGGCCTGGTGCCGGACGACATCCGCCCCCCCGACATCGACGAAACGCCCCGGCCGGGCGAGTTGCCGCGGCCCTATTGCGCGCGCGTCACCCGCGCCAAGGCGCAGGCCGTGCCCAGTGCCGAGGACGAGCTGGTGCTTTGCGCCGATACCGCCGTCGCGGTGGGCCGGCGCATCATGGGCAAGCCCGCCGATGCCGCCGAGGCCGAGCGGTTCCTGCGCCTGATGTCCGGCCGCCGGCACCAGGTCGTCACGTCCGTCGCGCTGCGCCGGGGCGACCGCCTCTGGCAGCGCGATGTCGTCACCCGCGTGAAGATGAAGCGCCTGACCGAGGCCGAACTGGCCGAATACCTGGCCAGCGGGGAATGGCAGGGCAAGGCCGGGGGCTACGGCATCCAGGGCCGGGCCGCGGCCTTCATCCCCTGGATCTCCGGCTCCTGGCCGGCGGTCGTGGGCCTGCCGCTGGCCGAAACCGCCGCGCTGCTGCGCACCGCCGGCTACACCTGGGAGGGTGCCGCATGAAGGGCCAGCTGATCCTGCTGGACGAGATCGACGGCCGCGAGGCCGCGGCCCGCCTGGTCGACGGCAAGCTCGACGATCTGCTGGTCGAAGGCCCGGGCCTGGCGCCCGGCACCATCCTGCGCGTGCGTGCGGGACGGGCGGCCAAGGGCCTGGGCGGCATGTTCTGCGAGGGCCCCGAGGGCAACGTCTTCCTGCGGCAGGTCAAGGGCCTTTCGCCGGGGGAGACGCTGCTGGTGCAGGTCTCCGGCCATGCCGAGCCGGGCAAGGCGCCGCCGGTCACCGCCAAGCTGCTGTTCAAGAGCCGCTATGCCATCGTCACCCCCGGCGCGCCGGGGCTGAACCTGTCGCGCCGCATCCGCGACGAGGCCTTGCGCGATGCGCTGCAGGAGCTGGCGCACGAGGCGATGGCGGGGCAGGGGGCGGACCTGGGGCTGATCCTGCGCTCCTCCTGCGCCGAGGCCGAACCCGAGGAGATCGCCGAAGATATCGCCGCCATGTGCGACCTGGCGCAGCGCGTGCTGGCCGATGCCGAGGGCGCACCCGAGGTTCTGGTCGCCGGCGACGGCCCGCACGAGGCCGCCTGGCGCGACTGGACCGGCCCCGCCCAGGTGGAACGCGGCCCCGGCGCCTTCGCCGCCCACGGCCTGGAGGAGGAGATCGCCGCCCTGCGCGCGCCGCTCGTCCCCTTGCCCGGCGGCGCCCACATGGCGGTGGAGGCGACCCGCGCCATGGTTGCGGTAGACATCAACAGCGGCGGCGACCTGAGCGGGGCCGCCGGCCTCAAGGCCAACATAGCCGCCATGCGCGCCCTGCCGCGCGCGCTGCGACTGCGCGGCCTCGGCGGGCAGATCGTCGTCGACATGGCCCCCATGCCCCGCAAGGAACGCCGCCAGGTCGAAAGCGCGCTGCGCGGCGCGCTGAAGGCCGACGGCATCGAGACGGCGCTGGTCGGCTGGACGGGCCTGGGCCATCTGGAGCTGCTGCGCCATCGCGCGCGCCTGCCCCTGGCGGAGTGCCTGGCATGAGCTGCCCGATCTGCGGCAAACCGACCGACGCGAAGCTGCGTCCCTTCTGCTCCAAGCGCTGCGCCGACATCGACCTGGCGCGCTGGATGAACGGCGCCTACGCCGTGCCTTCCGAGGATCAGGAGGACGTTGAAAACGCTCTGGAACAGGCGGATCTGCCCGAACCCGATCGCCCCCGCCGGACGCATTGAATTTTTTGCGCGAGGCCTCTGGACACCGCCGCGCCCCGGCCTTAGAACGCCCCCACCCGAACGCTGCGGCGTTCCCCGTGCCCGGGTAGCTCAGGGGTAGAGCAGTGGATTGAAAATCCTCGTGTCGGTGGTTCGATTCCGCCCCCGGGCACCACTCCATTCGTCAACTTGTTGGTATCCCTCAGTTAACTGTGGAAACTGCGCGGGCGTAGGACATGGCGAGGGACATTTCAGTCTCCTATTCGTTCACAATGAACGGCATCTACTATTTCGAAAGGAGGGTCCCTAGAGCCTGACGTGCTCCCCGCAGAGTCCGCGGTTATTAGTTCGCCCTGTTCAGGGTTTGGTCCTCTACTGACCGTTGGTGATACTCCCACGGGGTGAGCCCGTCGAGGCTCGTATGCGGGCGATGGTGATTGTAATCGTCACGCCAGCCGCGATCAGCTCTCGGGCGTGGCGCAGGTTGGCGAACAAGTGCTCGTTCAGGCACTCGTCCCGGAGGCGGCCGTTGAAGCTTCGACAAAGCCGTTCTGCATGGGCTTGCCTGGCGCGATGTAGTGCCACTCGACCTTCCGGTCTTCCTGCCATTTCAGAATGGCATTCGACGTCAGTTCGGTCCCATTATCGCTAACCACCATGCAGGGATAGCCACGCGTTCGGGCAATGTTATCGAGCTCACGGGCAGCACGCTGACCGGAGAGTGAGCTGTCCACGACCGCGGTCAGGCATTCCCGGCTGGAGTCGTCAATGACGCAGAGCACCCGGAAACGGCGGCCATCGGACAAGCTGTCCGAGACGAAGTCCAGCGACCATCTCTGGTTCGGCCCTTGCGGGATCGCCATGGGCGCACGCGTTCCAATGGCGCGTTTTCGCCCGCCGCGCTTGCGCACGCTCAGCCCCTCTTCGCGGTAGATCCGGTAGAGCTCCTTCCCGTTCACCTTCCAGCCCTCGCGGCCGAGCAGCAGGTGCAGCCGACGATAGCCGAAGCGCCGCCGTTCGCTGGACAGCTCCTTCAGCCTCTCTCGCAACTCGGCGTCCGCAGGCCTGGTTGATCCACGCCGATAGACGCGCGGATCTATCCCGGCCAAGGCACAGGCCCGCCGCTGGTTGTAGTTCTTCTCTGTCATGGCCCAGTCCACGGCTCTCCGCCTTGCACCGGGCTTCATAAGTTTTTTCCCAGCATCTCTTTCAGCGCTGCCACATCAAGCATGTGCTCGGCCAACATCTTCTTGAGCTTGACGTTCTCGATCTCCAAAGCCTTCAGCCTCTTGGCCTCGGACACTTCCATGCCGCCATACTTCGAACGCCATTTGGAGAAAGTGCCATCGCTGATGCCGTGCTTCCGGCACAGTTCCTTCGCCCCCATTCCGGCTCGGTGCTCCTTCAGGATGCCAATGATCTGCTCTTCGCTGAAACGGCTTTTCCGCATCGTCTGTCTCCTCGCTTGGAGAACAGGCTAACTCCAAATCGCGGACTTTTCAGGGGAGCACGTCACGCGCAATGTATGAACGGCAGCAGATCAGCGTCCTTGTACTCAGTATATTCGCCGCAAAGTTTGGGGGAGACCCGATCGTGCTCTAGCGCTGTATCTTCTCCCGTGTGGTGCGTCTTCGAATGCCGAGAGTTCGAAGCCTGCGCTGCTACCCCGGGCGTCAATGATCATCCCCGTTTCGACGAGTCGGATGGTCAGGCTGAGTTTGCTGATCGACCCCTCTTTGCGTAGGAAGTAACTCCGCGATTTCTCGGTGAGCCCGTACCGTTCCACATACTCTAGGAGGACCTCTTCGGCGGTGGGGTGTTCCGGTTCTTCGCTACCCGTCATCTCGTCTGTCCTCGATAGTCGATGGCTCGAGTTCTTTTGGCAAAAAAGTCTACCCAGCCAGAGGCGTGATTCCACCGCGATGAGTTTCGGGATGGATCGAGCAACTGTTTCCTCAGGGAATACATTCTGCGCTATGCGGATATGCTGTTTCCTGCGCCTGGCCCAACATGGCGCAAACAAGGCGAATTATTGATCAATTTGGGCCCTGGCATTCCCACCGGCCCATCGCGCCTTATACTCGACATAATCCGCACAAAGTTGCCGTATTTTGGCCGAGTTTGCCCCGGGGTGCTATGTCGCTGCGTCGAGTTCAAAGAAATCTAGGAGTCAAATTCCGTTCGCAGCGCGGATCAAAATTTTCCAATCGCGAAAGTTCTCGGGTCTTCGATCCTGGACCCGTCGCTGGCGGCTCCGCCCCTGATTTTGTTGCCACGCGGGTGACGCGAGGCCTGAGCGAGAAGGTCTTCCTCGATAATGCCCGTACGCGG
>JBPEXR010000537.1:0-3736 GCA_052031355.1 Paracoccaceae bacterium | reverse complement strand
TGCTGGGCCTGCGCCCGGAGATTGAACCGGTTCCGCTGGCTGATATAACCCTGACATCGAACTGACGCGCCCTAGGTGCGTTTGGGTGCGGGCGGCAGGCCCGCTCAGGTGAACCGGACGTCGGGCGGAAACATGGGCAAGCAAGAAAAGACCTTGGCTGAACTGGGGCTGACCGCGCGCGGCGGCCGCAACCCGGTCATCACCGGGCTGGCGGTCGACAACCGCGCGGTAGAGGCCGGCACGCTTTTTGCCGCGCTGCCGGGCACGCAGGTGCACGGCGCGCGCTTCATCCCCCAGGCGCTGGAGGCGGGCGCCGCCGCCATCCTGACCGATGCCGAGGGCGCCCGCGAGGCGGCCGATGCGCTGGCGGGCACGGAGGCTGCGCTGGTCATCGCCGAGGCGCCGCGCGCCGCGCTGGCCTTCGCGGCGGCGCTGTGGTTCGGCGCCCAGCCCGAGACGATGGTCGCGGTGACCGGCACCAACGGCAAGACCTCGGTCGCCAGTTTCACCCGGCAGATCTGGATCGCCCTGGGGCTGGAGGCGGTCAACATCGGCACCACCGGGGTGGAGGGCGTCTGGACCGCGCCGCTGGGCCACACCACGCCCGAGCCGATCACCCTGCACCGCACCCTGGCCGAGGCCGCCGGGGTGGGGGTGACCCACGCGGCGATGGAAGCCTCCAGCCATGGTTTGGCGCAGCACCGCCTCGACGGGGTGCAGTTGCGCGCGGCGGGGTTCACCAACCTCAGCCAGGATCACCTCGACTACCACGCCGGCTTCGACGATTACTTCAACGCCAAGGCGGCGCTTTTTGACCGGGTTCTGCCCGAGGACGGGACCGCCGTCATCAACATCGACGATCCGCGCGGGCCCGACATGGCCGCCGTGGCCCAGGGCCGCGGCCAGGCGGTGATTACCGTCGGGCGCTCCGAAGGCGCTGACCTGCAGCTTCTGGCACAGCGCTTCGATGCCACCGGCCAGGACCTGCGCCTGCGCTGGCAGGGCGAGCTGCGCCAGGTGCGGCTGGACCTGATCGGCGGCTTCCAGGCCGAGAATGTCGCCCTGGCGGCGGGCCTCGCCATCGCCGCCGGCGCGCGCGACGTGGATGTCTTCAAGGCGCTGCCGGAGCTGACGACGGTGCGCGGCCGGATGGACCTTGTGGCCACGCGCGAGAACGGCGCGGCGGTCTATGTCGATTACGCCCATACCCCGGACGCGGTGAAAACGGCGCTGGAGGCCCTGCGCCCGCACGTGATGGGCAAGCTCATCGCCATCGTCGGCGCGGGCGGCGACCGCGACCGCACCAAGCGCCCCCTGATGGGCCGCGCCGCGGCCGAGGCGGCGGACGTGGTGATCGTGACCGACGACAACCCGCGCGGCGAGGAGCCTGGCGCGATCCGCGCCGCGGTGCGCGAGGGCGCGCCCGATGCGCTGGACATCGCCGACCGGGCCGAGGCGATCCTGCGCGGCGTCGACATGCTGGAGGCGGGCGACGCGCTGCTGATCTGCGGCAAGGGCCATGAAACCGGGCAGATCGTCGGCGACCAGGTCTTTCCCTTCGACGATGGCGAACAGGCCAGCGTGGCCGTCGCCGCCCTCGACGGGAGGCTGGCATGACCCTGTGGACCGCGGCGCAGGCCGCGGCCGCCACCGGCGGGCAGGCGATCGGCGATTGGCAGGCGGATGGCGTCTCGATCGACACGCGCACGCTGCAAGCGGGCGATCTGTTCGTCGCGCTGACCGCGGCGCGCGACGGGCATGACTTCGTCGCCGACGCGCTGGCGCGGGGCGCCGCCGCGGCGCTTGTCTCCCGCCGGCCCGAGGGCGTGCCCGAGGATGCCCCGTTGCTGCTGGTCGAGGATGTGCAATCGGCACTGGAGGCGCTGGGCCGCGCGGCGCGGGCCCGCAGCGGCGCGCGGGTCGTCGCGGTCACCGGTTCGGTCGGCAAGACCTCGACCAAGGAGATGCTGCGCACCGTGCTGGGCGGGCAGGGGCGCACCCATGCGGCCGAGGCCAGCTACAACAACCACTGGGGCGTGCCGCTGACCCTGGCGCGGATGCCGGCCGATACCGAGTTCGCGGTGATCGAGATCGGCATGAACCACCCCGGCGAGATCGCGCCGCTGGCCCGGCTGGCCCGCCCGCATGTCGCCATCGTCACCAACATCGCCCCCGCCCATATCGAGGCCTTCGGCACGCTGGAGGGGATCGCCCGCGAGAAATCCGACATCTGCGCCGGGCTGGAGCCGGGGGGCGCGGCGGTGATGAACGCCGACCTGCCGACCTCGCCCATCCTGTTCGAGGCGGCGCAGGCCGCGCAGGCGCGTCTCGTGCGTTTCGGCACCGCGGAGGATGCGGAGATCCGGCTGGACGAGGCGACGCTGAAGGACGACGCCACGATTGCCCGCGCGCAGGTGCTGGACGCGCCCGGCCTTTTCAAGCTGGCGGCCCCGGGGCGGCACTACGCGATGAACGCGCTGGCCGTTCTGGGCGCCGCCGCGGCGCTGGAGCTGGACCTCGCGCTTGCGCTGACGGACCTGGGCCGCTGGCGCCCCGGCGCCGGCCGCGGCAAGCGCGAGCGGATCGTGCTGGACCCCGGCCGCGCCGAGGGCGCGCTGGAGCTTATCGACGACGCCTATAACGCCAACCCCGCCTCGATGGCCGCGGCGCTGGAGGTGCTGGCCGCCGCAACGCCCGGGCCCGGCCCGCGCGGGCGGCCCGGCCGGCGCATCGCCTACCTTGGCGACATGGCCGAGCTGGGCGACGACGCCCCGCGCCTGCACGCCGAGATCGCCGCGCTGGCGGCCATGCAGCAGATCGACGTCGTCCATTGCACCGGGCTGATGACGCACCACCTCGCCGCCGCCCTGCCGCCGGAGCGGCGCGGCCGCTGGGCCGAGACCGCCGAGGAGATGGCCCGCGGCGTCGCCCGCGACCTCGAGGCCGGCGACATCGTGCTGGTGAAGGCCTCGAACGCCACGGGGCTGGGACGCGTGGTTGACGTGATCCGAAAACTCGGCCATGCGCCGCAGCAGACTTCCCGAGGAGATGCCTGAATGCTCTATTGGCTGACCGCCCTGTCCGATGGCGGCGACGCGTTCAACCTGTTCCGCTACATCACGTTCCGGGCGGGCGGGGCCTTCATGACGGCGCTGGTCTTCGGTTTCCTGTTCGGGCGTCCGCTGATCAACGTGCTGCGCAAGCGGCAGGGCAAGGGCCAGCCGATCCGCGACGACGGCCCGCAGGGCCACCTGGCCAAGGCCGGAACGCCGACCATGGGCGGGCTGCTGATCACCGGGGCGCTGCTGACGGCGACGCTGCTCTGGGCGCGGCTCGACAACCACTATGTCTGGATCGTCCTCTTCGTCACCATGTCCTTCGGCGCCATCGGTTTTGCCGACGATTACGCCAAGGTCTCGCGCCAAAGCGCGGCGGGCGTGCCGGGCAAGCTGCGGCTGGCGCTGGGCTTCACCATCGCCGGGATCGCCGCCTTCTGGGCCTCGCAGGTGCATCCCGACGCGCTGCGCTACCAGCTGGCGCTGCCGGTCTTCAAGGACGTGCTGCTGAACCTCGGGCTGCTGTTCCTGCCCTTCGCCATGTTCGTCATCGTGGGCGCCGCCAACGCGGTGAACCTGACCGACGGCCTGGACGGGCTGGCGATCATGCCGGCGATGATCGCCGCCGGCGCGCTGGGCGTCATCGCCTATACCGTGGGGCGCACGGACTTCACCGAATA
>JBPEXR010000536.1:0-6705 GCA_052031355.1 Paracoccaceae bacterium | reverse complement strand
TCAGCCGCGCCCCCGGATCGCGCAGCGCCTGCAGGCGCCGCGCCGCATGCGCGGCGAACTTCAGCATCATCTTCTTGCGCCGCGCCGGCGCCAGCTTGCTTTCCGGGCCCATGCGCAGGATCTCCGCGTCATAGGCATCGGCCATGATCAGCCCGGTGCCTTCGGGCAGCAGCTCCACCGGGAAATCCGCGTCCACCGCCCAGAAGAACCGATCCGCCCATTCCAGGTAGCCTTGCCACTTGGCATCGCCCATGAAGTCGGCGCGGCAGGACTTGCATTCCACCACCCACAGCTCGCCCTTCGGGCCCAGCGCCATGACATCGACGCGCAGCCCGCGCGCCGGCACCAGCTCCTCCACCGTGGCAAAGCCCAGCGCGGCCAGGTGGCGGCAGACGCCGCGGGCCAGCAACTGGCCGGGCATCAGGCTGGCCTCGGGGGGCGGTGGCAGGGTTCCGTCGCTCATGGGGTCAGACTGGAACAATCTGGGAACACGCGCAAGGGCGACGTCGCGGCGGCCCCACGGGCGCACCCCGCCACGCTGCCCGTTTCGCGCCCGCGATTATTTCCGCAGCCGCCCCTTGCCCCGACCTGCCCGCGGGCTTACCTCTCGCCGTGGCGGGTTCTGCCCCTCTCGTGAACGGTTGCATTCCGGTGGCCTTAAGCAATTCCGAGGGAGCTGGCTCTGTCCGGGTCCTGGCCCGGTTACCTGGCGCCCACCTGTATATACAGGTCCTCGGGAATGAGATAACCCCACGGTTGCGCGCGGGCCCGCCACTTCACCCCCCCGCGATTAAGTTGGTCGAGTGTGTTTGAGAGCGGCGAGCGGCGGGCGCCCGGCGGCCTAGACGCTCTCGTCCCGGCGGCGGCGGCGGAAGCGCGCCTTGCGGAAGAACCGCCGGTTGCGGGAGACGAATTCCCGCAGCATGGCGCCCGGCCCCATCTCCCGTCCCTTCAGGAAGAAGAACCCGCTGGCCCCGCCGATGCTGGCGCCGATCAGGTCGATGATCAGATCGCTCATCGTGTCCGGCAGGCCGGATTTCTGCATGTTCAGCCCGAAGGCCTGGTCCATGCCGAACTCGAAAATCTCCCAGATCACCCCGACGGTCACTGCAAAACAGACCGAGATG
Source organism: Paracoccaceae bacterium (assembly GCA_052031355.1). Classification (GTDB taxonomy): domain Bacteria; phylum Pseudomonadota; class Alphaproteobacteria; order Rhodobacterales; family Rhodobacteraceae; genus JBPEXR01. The sequence goes on along the minus strand of JBPEXR010000536.1, from coordinate 5,578 downwards.
AAGGCCGTGGCGAAGGGCGGCGCGGCGTAGCGGTCGCCCTCGAACAGGTAGAAGACGAACAGGAAGCCGGTCATCCCCAGCCCGATGGCCGAGGCGCCGTGCAGCAGCATGTCCCACCACCAGTACCGCTCGTAGAAGTCGAAAACCTCGCCCAGGAACAGCGTCGAGAAGACGAAGATGGTGATCGCGGCGACGAAGCTGACCGGCAGGGTCAGGTTGAAGCGCTGCGCCACGAAGGCCGGCGCGACCGACAGCACAAGCGTGGCCAGCGAGACGAAGGCCAGCGTCCAGCGCGCGCTCAGCAGCGCCCCGGCGAAGCTGACGATCAGCACCAGCCAAAGCGCCTGGGCCACGAAGGATTGCTTGCGAAACTCCATGGGGGCTTATTTGGCCCGCCGCGGGCGCGGTGCAAGACGTGACGCGCGCTTTGCCCGCGCTATGTGCGGTCCATGACACTACACGCCCCGCGCCCCGGCCTGCTGCGGCTGGCCAGCTACAACGTCCGCAAATGCATCGGGCTGGACCGCCGGCGCGATCCGCAGCGCGTGCTGCGCGCCATCGCGGCGCTGCAGGCCGACATCGTGATCCTGCAGGAGGCGGACAAGCGCCTGGGCGCCCGGCCCAGCGCCTTCCTGGGCCTCGACATCGAGGAGGAGACCGGCCTGGTCCCCTGGCCCGTGGGGCGTAACAAGGTCTCGCTGGGCTGGCACGGGAACGCGATCCTGGCCCGCCCCGGCCTTGCGGCGGAGGGGATCGAGCACCTGGACCTGCCGGCGCTGGAGCCGCGCGGCGCGCTGATCGCCCGGGTGCGCACCCCCGAAGGCGCGGTGCTGCAGATCGCCGGCGCGCACCTGGCGCTGACCGCGCGCTTCCGCCGCCGCCAGGCGCACCGCATCGCGGATGCGCTGGACCCCAAGCTGCCGGCGGTGATCGCCGGGGATTTCAACGAATGGCGCCCCCTCGGCGCCCTCGCCCCGCTGGCGGAAGAGTTTCACCTGGTCTCCCCCGGGCGCAGCTACCACGCCTCGCGCCCCGTTGCCTCGCTGGACCGGATCGCGCTGCGCGGAATCGAGGCGGAGGACTGCGGCGTCATGCGCAACGCCCTGTCGCGCCGCGCCTCCGATCACCTGCCGATCTGGGCCGACCTGCGACTGCCCACCGCGGGCGGCAAGACGCGCCGCGCCGGTGCAGGCGCGCGGAACCGGGCGGAGGCGGCCGCCGCGTCGTGATGCGGGCGGCGCCGGGCCGGGCTTGACGGGTGCCGGGATGTTAACGGCGCCGGTGCCGGGCTCACTCCGCCTGAGGCGGAGTTATAGTGGTATCGCCCGCCAACGGCGCACGCCCTGCCCTCGAACCGCCGGCGAGGCGCCGCAGCCAACCACGGGCGCCCGCCCGCGCCGCGCTCAGAACGCTTCGGGGCGCGCCTCGCGGGCCATGTGGTCGAGCACGGCGTTGACGAACTTGCTTTCCTTGCCTTCCGGGAAGAAGGCCTGCGCGACCGAGAGGAACTCGACGATCACCACCTTGGGCGGGGTCTTTTCGGCCAGCATCTCGGCGCCCGCGGCGCGGAACAGCGCGCGCAGCGTCGGGTCGATCCGGGCGATGGGCCACTTGGCCACCAGCGCGCGGTCGGTCATCTGGTCGATCTTGGCCTGCCAGTTCACCGCTTCCTCGACGAGCTTGCGGAACAGGTCGATGTCCCCGTCCAGCATCTCGCCTTCCTCGTAATCCGCGCCGAAGCGATGTTCGAGGAACTCGGCGACCACCGCCTGCACGGTCTGGCCCGACTTTTCCATCTGGAACAGCGCCTGCACGGCGTAGAGGCGCGAGGCCGACCGCATCTTGCGCTTGTCTTCCTTGGAAAGGGGCGCAGGGCCGCGCGGGCGGCTGTCGTCTTGGGTGGAATCGGTGGTCATGGAACTAGCCTTGGCTGGCGATCTGGTATTCACCGGCGGCGGGCTTGAAGCCCACCCCGGCGCGCTGGCCGCCCCACTTACGGGCCAGGGCGATCAGATGCAAGGCGGCCGCGGCGGCGCCGCCGCCCTTGTTCTGCCCCTCGGGGTCGGCGCGCACCTCGGCCTGCTCCATGTTCTCGACCGTCAGGATGCCGTTGCCGATGGCCAGCCCCTGCAGGCCCAGCAGCGTCAGCCCGCGCGAGCTGTCGTTGCAGACGGTCTCGTAATGCGTGGTCTCGCCGCGCACCACGCAGCCCAGCGCCACGTAGCCGTCGAAGTTCGACAGGCGCTCGGCCATGCCGATGGCGGTGGGGATCTCCAGCGCGCCGGGCACCTCGACGGTCTCGTGGCTGCCGCCGGCGGCCTCGATCTCTGCCCGGGCGCCCTTCAGCAGGCCCTCGGCCACGTCCTTGTAGTAGGGCGCGACAACGATCAGCAGTTTCGGCGCCTTTTCGAACGTCGGGCGCGGCAGGGTGTAGTGAGAGGCTCCGGCCATTATCCAAGCTCCGAGATTTTGCGGGTTCCGACGATTTCCAGCCCGTAGGCCTCCAGGCCCACGACCTTGGGGGTGGGCGAATTGGTCAGAAGCTCCAGCTTCGACAGGCCCAGCGAGGAAAGGATCTGCGCGCCCAGGCCATACTGGCGCAGGGTGCGGGGGCTGACCTCGTCGTGCACGTCCAGCTTCATCGCCGTGTCGCGCAGCAGGACGACGACGCCGCGCCCTTCCTCGGCGACAAGGTTCATCGCATCGCCGAACTCATGCGCACGGCCGCGCGGGCCGGTGCCGACGATGTCCAGCATCGGGTCCATCGCGTGCATGCGCACCAGCACCGGCTCGGGCGTGGTGATGTCGCCCTTGACCAGCACGATATGCTCGTCGCCGTGCGTCTCGTCCACGTAGATGCGCATCTGCCATTCGCCGCCGAACTCGGAGGTGATGGTCTCCTCGTTGCGGACCCGGACCAGGTTGTCGTGCCGCCGGCGATAGGCGATCAGGTCGCTGATCGTGCCGATCTTCAGCCCGTGCCGCTGCGCGAAGGAGACAAGCTCCGGCAGGCGGGCCATGGTGCCGTCCTCGTTCATGATCTCGCAGATCACGCCCGAAGGGTTCAGCCCCGCCAGCCGCGCCACGTCGACCGCCGCCTCGGTATGGCCGGCGCGCACCAGCACGCCGCCGGCGCGGGCGCGCAGCGGGAAGACATGGCCCGGGGTGGCGATGTCCTGCGCCCCCTTGGAGGCGTCGATCGCCACCGCGATGGTGCGCGCCCGGTCATGGGCGGAGATGCCGGTGGTCACCCCCTCGCGCGCCTCGATCGAGATGGTGAAAGCCGTCTCGTGCCGGCTGGAATTGTTCGTCGACATCAGCTGCAGGCCCAGCGCGTCGATCCGCTCGCCCGGCAGGGCCAGGCAGATCAGCCCGCGCCCGTGCATCGCCATGAAGTTGATCGCGTCCGGCGTCGCCATCTGCGCCGGGATCACCAGATCGCCCTCGTTCTCGCGGTCCTCGTGGTCGACCAGGATGAACATGCGCCCGTTGCGCGCGTCCTCGATGATCTCCTCGACCGAGGAAATCGCGTCGCGCCAGTTCTCCTCGACCGGGCCGGGTGTCTCGAAACTCATGGGCAGCCTCCGTTCTTGCGCCCGCATCTAAGGGGTCGCGGCGGCTTTGGCCAGCGAAACCCGCCCGCGCGGCGCGGCGACACGGCGTCGTGTCAGCCGCGCGGGGCGCGCGTTGCGATGTAAAGCGCCACCGCCGCCGCGTTCGACACGTTCAGCGAGCCGAAGCCGCCGGCGAAATCGATCCGCACCAGCGCGTCGCAGCTTTCCTTGGTCCGCTCGCGCAGGCCGGGCCCCTCGGCCCCCAGGACCAGCGCGACGGGGCGGTCCCGTTGCCCCTCCATCGCGGTCTCGAGGCTGACCTCCGCCTCGCCGTCCAGCCCCAGCACCAGGTAGCCCATGCCCTGAAGCTGGGCGATCGTCTCGGCCAGGTTGCGCAGGCGCAGGTAGGGATGCCGCTCCAGCGCGCCCGAAGCGGTCTTGGCCAGTGCGCCGGTCTCGGGCGCCGCATGGCGCTGGGTGCCGATCACCGCGCGGGCGCCGAACACCTCGGCCGAGCGCAGGATGGCGCCGACGTTATGCGGGTCGCTGACCCGGTCCAGCAGCACCAGCCGCGGCGGGCGGCCGTCGTCGCCGGCCATGGCATGGGCCTCCAGCCCGCCCCAGTCCAGCGGTTTGACCTCCAGCGCCGCGCCCTGGTGCACCGAGCCCGAATCAAGCGGCGCGGCGAAGCGGCGCGGGTCGCTGATCTCCGGCTCCAGCCCCGAGGCGGCGACCGCCTCCTCCAGCTTGGCCAGCGCGTTGCGCGTCACCACCAGGCGCAGCTTCTCGCGCGCCGGGTTCATCAGCGCATCGCGCACCGCGTGCAGCCCGAACAGCCAGACCGTTTCGGCCGCGGCGGCGCGCTTCGCACGCTCCTTCTCGACCACCCATTTCGGTTTCTTCATCGGCCCGCTCCGGCTTGTCCTTCGGCGTTTCGGCCCCGCGGGACCCGGTGCCGTTCAATGCTCCGAGAGGGGCCCCGCCTGCAAGGGATTTTCCTGTTGACCTCTCAAATGGGCAAATGTAATCACCCCCCACATCCGGCAACGCGCCGGGAAGTGGGCGACAGGCCGCAAGGTGTGGCAGGGGACTGTAACTCCCTCGCGGAGACGCACGCTAGGTTCGATTCCTAGGTCGCCCACCACTTCCCCCCCGGGTGAATCTTCCGAAGAATGACGTGATTTCTGGCGATCTGAATGGCCTGCTGAGCCGTGCGGTTTTCGCGAGGTCCCCGCGGCAAGCGCCCTGCCCGCGGCGGGGCTAGAGCCCGCCCGCCAGCACGAAGGCCAGGGCGATGCCCAGAAGGAACAGCGTCTCCAGCACCACGATGGCGACATGCCGCCCCCCAAGGCCCGCCATCGCCGCCAGCGAAGTCTTGATCCCCAGCGCCGAGATCGCGATCACCAGCATCCAGCGCGCCGCAGCCCCCAGCGGGGCCTGCACCGCCTGCGGCACCAGCCCCAGGTTGGCCGCCGCCGCCAGCGCCACGAAAAGCACCAGGAACCACGGCAGCCCCAACCGCTGGCTGCGCGCGCCGCGCATCGACAGCATCACCGCCAGCAGCACCACCGGCAGCAGCCCGACCCGCAGCATCTTGACGAAGGTGGCGACGAGGCCGGCCTCCTCGCCGATCGAATAACCGGCGCCCACGACCTGCGCGACATCGTGGATCGTGGCACCGATCAAAAAGCCCGATTGCACCTCGTCGAGGCCCAGCGCGGCGAAAAGGATCGGATAGGCGATCATCGCCACCGTCGACAGCGTGGTCACCGCGATCACGGTGAAGAGCACGTCCTTCTCGCGCCCCTCGCGCGCCGGCAGCACCGCGGCGATGGCCAGCGCCGCCGAGGCGCCGCAGATCGCCACCGCGCCCCCCGCCAGCAGCCCGAAGGCCAGTTGCCGACCGAACAGCCGCGCCAGCACGGCGCCGCAGCCCAGCGTCGCCATGGTGAAGATCACCACCGCCACGATGGGCCAGGTGCCCAGAAGCGCCACCTGGTCGAAGCTCAGCCGCAGGCCCAGCA
>JBPEXR010000535.1:0-4804 GCA_052031355.1 Paracoccaceae bacterium | reverse complement strand
GCACGATCTCCGACAGGTCCTCGGCCTCCATGATCTCGCGCCGCTGGGCGAAGATCACCTTCCGCTGGTCGTTCATCACGTCGTCGAACTTCAGCAGCTGCTTGCGGATGTCGAAGTTGCGCCCCTCGACCTTGGCCTGCGCCCGCTCGAGGCTCTTGTTCACCCAAGGATGCACGATCGCCTCGCCTTCCTTCATCCCGAGCGAGGACAGCACCTTGTCCAGCCGTTCGGAGCCGAAGATGCGCATCAGGTCGTCTTCCAGCGACAGGAAGAAGGACGAGCGGCCCGGGTCCCCCTGGCGGCCCGAACGGCCGCGCAGCTGGTTGTCGATGCGCCGGCTCTCGTGCCGTTCGGTGGCAAGGACGTACAGGCCGCCGGCCTCCAGCACCTTCTGCTTCTCGTCGGCGTGGGCCGCCTCGACGCGCTTGCGCACTTCCTCGGGGTCGGCCTCCGGGTCCGCCTTGAGCGCGGCCATGACCTCGAAATCGACGTTGCCGCCCAGCTGGATGTCGGTCCCGCGGCCGGCCATGTTGGTGGCGATGGTCACCGCGCCCAGCTTGCCGGCGTCGGCGACGATCTGGGCCTCCTGCTCGTGCTGGCGGGCGTTCAGCACGTTGTGCGTGATGCCCTGCGCGGTCAGCAGCTGGCTGAGGAACTCCGACTTCTCGATCGAGGTGGTGCCCACCAGCACCGGCTGGCCCTTGGCATGCGCCTCGCGGATCTGCTCGACGATGGCGTCGTATTTTTCCTTGGCGGTGCGATAGACCTGGTCGTCCTCGTCCACGCGGGCGATGGGGCGGTTGGTCGGCACTTCGACGACGCCCAACCCGTAGATCTCCTGGAATTCCTCGGCCTCGGTGGAGGCGGTGCCGGTCATGCCCGCCAGCTTGTCGTAGAGGCGGAAGTAGTTCTGGAAGGTCACGCTGGCCAGCGTCACGTTCTCGGGCTGGATCTTGCAGCCTTCCTTGGCCTCGATCGCCTGGTGAAGACCGTCGCTGAGGCGGCGGCCGGCCATCATGCGGCCGGTGAATTCGTCGATCAGCACGACCTCGCCGTCGCGCACGATGTAATCCTTGTCGCGGGTGAACAGCTTGTGCGCCCGCAGGCCCTGGTTGACGTGGTGCACGACCGTCGTGCTTTCCGGATCGTAAAGGGACTGGCCCTCCTCCAGCAGCCCGCGGGCTTGCAGCTGCTGCTCCAGGAACTCGTTCCCCTCGTCGGTGAAGGTCACGTTGCGCGACTTCTCGTCGATGCTGAAGTGCTCGTCCGTCAGATCGGGGATCAGCTTGTCGATCGCGGTGTAAAGCTCGCTGCGGTCCTGGCTGGGGCCAGAGATGATCAGCGGGGTCCGCGCCTCGTCGATCAGGATGCTGTCCACCTCGTCGACGATGGCGAAGTTGTGGGCGCGCTGGGTCATCTCCGACAGGCGCGAGCGCATGTTGTCGCGCAGGTAGTCGAAGCCCAGCTCGTTGTTGGTCGCATAGGTGATGTCAGCGGCGTAGGCGGCGCGCTTCTCTTCCTCGGGCTGCTGGGGGTAGACCACGCCGGTGGTCAGGCCCAGGGCGCCGTAGACCTTGCTCATCCATTCGGCGTCGCGCTTGGCGAGGTAGTCGTTCACCGTGACGATGTGCACGCCCTTGCCGGTCAGCGCGTTGAGGTAGGCCGGGAAGGTGGCGACCAGCGTCTTGCCCTCGCCGGTCTTCATCTCCGAGATGTTGCCCTGGTGCAGGAAGATGCCGCCCATCAGCTGCACGTCGAAGGCGCGCAGGCCCAGCGCGCGGCGCGCCGCCTCGCGGCAGTTGGCGAAGGCCTCGGGCAGCAGGTCGTCCAGGCTTTCCCCGCCGAGGGCGCGTTTGGCCAGCTCCTGCGTGTAGTCCTTCAGCCCCTCGTCGGAGAGCTTCTCGAACTTCTCTTCAAGGGCGTTGATCTTTTCGACCAGCGGGCGCGTCGCCTTGATCTTCCGGTCGTTCGGGGTGCCGAACACCTTGCGCGCGATACTTCCCAGTCCCAGCATGGTCTCTCCGTGCCAATTCGCATGTCGTGTGACGCAGCCGCTTGTCCGCCCGCGCGACAACCCATAGGTATCGGGGAGAAACGGCGCCACCAAAGCCTTGCTGCGATGTAAGCGGCGCCCCATTGACTGTCAACGCCGCCGCCCCGCGCGGTGCCAAGTGAAGGACCTTCCCGTGATCCGCAACAGCCGCCATATCTCCGCCGTCGCACTTTGCCTGGCCCTGGCCGCCCCCGCGGTCGCCCAGGATACTGCCACCACCTCCGAGGGGGCCGAGGCCGGCGCTGCCGCCGAAGCCGGCACCGAAACCGCCGGCGGGGCCGCCGACGTGAACACCGTGGTCGCCACCGTCAACGGCACCGAGATCACCCTCGGCCATGTCATCGCCGTGCGCGAAAGCCTGCCCCAGCAGTACCAGCAGATGCCCGACGACGTGCTCTTCGACGGCATCATCGACCAGCTGGTGCAGCAGACCGTGCTGGCCCAGGCCGACGAGGATGGCGACAGCCTGCGCACCCGCCTGGGCGTCGAGAACCAGCAGCGCATGATGCGCGCCGGCGAGACGGTGGAGAAGATCGCCGCCGCCGCGGTGACCGAAGAGGCGGTGCAGAATGCCTATGAAGCCGCCTATGGCGAGGGCAGCGGCGCGATGGAATACAACGCCTCGCACATCCTGGTCGAAACCGAGGAAGAGGCGCAGGCCATCGTCGAGGAGCTGGAGGGCGGCGCCGATTTCGCCGAACTCGCGAAAGAGAAGAGCACCGGCCCCTCCGGCCCGAACGGCGGCGAGCTGGGCTGGTTCGGCAAGGGGATGATGGTCCCCGACTTCGAGAACGCGGTGACCGAGCTGGAAGACGGCGCCATCTCCGCCCCGGTGCAGACGCAGTTCGGCTGGCACGTGATCAAGCTGAACGAGTCGCGCCAGAAGGCGGCGCCGAAGCTGGAAGAGGTGCGCGGCCAGATCGAGCAGCAGGTCCAGCAGCAGGCCATCGCCGAGGAGATCGAGAAGCTGACCGAGGCGGCGGAAGTGACCCGCATGTCCACCACCGAGATCGACGCCGCCCTCCTGCGGCAAAGCGAGCTGCTGGAGCAGTAAGCATGGCGAAGATCACCGCGCGCTCGCCGCTGGCGCCCGAGCGTTTTCCCGACCTGCCGCGGATCGAGGGCGTCCGCTTCGCCACGGCGCAGGCGGGCGTGCGCTACAAGGGCCGCACCGACGTGATGCTGGCGCGGCTGGCGCCCGGGTCGGTCATGGCGGGGGTCTTCACCCGCTCGGCCACCCGGTCGGCGGCGGTGCTGGACTGCCAGGCCAAGCTGGGCGCGGTGGCGCCCGAGGGCGCGGCGATCCTGGTGAACTCGGGCAACGCCAATGCCTTCACCGGGCGCCACGGCGCCGAGGCGGTGGAGGCGATCTGCGCCGCCACCGCCGCGCAGCTGGGCGTGCCGCGCGAGGTGGTCTTCACCTCCTCCACCGGCGTCATCGGCGAGCCTCTCCCGCATGATCGGATCACCGCGGTGCTGGAGGACCTCGACGCGGCGCTCGACGCCGGCGGGATCGAGGCGGCGGCGCGCGCCATCATGACCACCGACACCTTCCCCAAGGGGGCGGGGGCCGAGGTGGACCTGCCCGGCGGGCGCGTCCGCATCGCCGGTATCGCCAAGGGCTCCGGCATGATCGCGCCGGACATGGCGACGATGCTGGGCTACATCTTCACCGACGCGCAGATCGCCCAGGAGGAGCTTCAGGCCCTGCTGGCAGAACTGACGCCGGGCACCTTCAATTCGATCACCGTCGACAGCGACACCTCGACCTCCGACACCGTGCTGCTGGGTGCCACCGGCGCCTCCGGCGTGGCGGTGGACCGCGGCACGGTGGCTTTTCGCACGGCGCTGGAGGGCGTCATGCGCGATCTCGCGCAGCAGATCGTGCGCGACGGCGAGGGGGCGCAGAAGTTCGTCACCGTTCGCGTCACGGGCGCGGCCAGCGAGGGCGATGCCCGCACCCACGCGCTGGCCATCGCCAATTCGCCGCTGGTCAAGACCGCCATCGCCGGCGAGGACCCGAACTGGGGCCGCATCGTCATGGCCATCGGCAAGTCCGGCGCCGCCGCGGACCGCGACCGGCTGTCGATCCGCTTCGGCGACGTGCTGGTGGCCGAGAACGGCTGGGTCGCCCCCGGCTACCGCGAGGAGGACGCCGCCGCCCACATGCGCGAGGCCGAGGTGACCATCGCGGTCGACCTGGGCCTGGGCGAGGGCGCGGCGACGATCTGGACCTGCGATCTGACCCATGGATACATCGACATCAACGCGGACTACCGCTCGTGAAGGCGCCGGCCCCGGCCCCGAGGGCGCGCGCGTGACCAAGGTCGTGCTGGTGGCCGCGGTCGCGCTGATCGACCGCGACGGGCGCGTGCTTCTGGCGCAGCGCCCGGAGGGCAAGTCCATGGCCGGGCTGTGGGAGTTTCCGGGCGGCAAGGTCGAGGCGGGCGAGACCCCCGAGGCGGCGCTGATCCGCGAGCTGCACGAGGAGCTGGGCATCGACACCTGGGAAAGCTGCCTGGCGCCGCTGACCTTCGCCAGCCACGGCTACGAGGATTTCCACCTGCTGATGCCGCTCTACGCCTGCCGCAAGTGGGAGGGCATCCCGCGGCCGCGCGAAAACCAGGTGCTGCGCTGGGCGGCGCCCGAGCGGCTGCGCGACTACCCGATGCCGCCGGCGGATGTGCCGCTGATCCCGATCCTTCGCGACTGGCTTTAGCAGGCTTGCCCGGCACCTGGAGCGTGGAGGGA
>JBPEXR010000534.1:0-11629 GCA_052031355.1 Paracoccaceae bacterium | reverse complement strand
GTTTCGGCCAGTGTGATCTCGATCCCCGCCTCGGCGAGGGTGGCGCGGGCGGCGGCCTCGGTCCCCTCGGGGCCCAGCCATTTGCCTTGCGGCGCGGCGAAATGCTCGGCCGCGCGGTCCACGGCGTCGATGTAATTGTCGCAATAGTGGAAGAAGTCGCGCACTTCCTCCCAGGGGCTGGGACGCATGCGGCCTTCCTCGCGCCCCAGCGCCTCCTCCAGCGCGGCCAGCCGCTCGTCCCCGTGGCGGTAGGCGCGGTGCAGGTCCAGGAAGGCCCGCGCCAGCCCGGGTGCGTTGCTGGCCAGGAGGTGCAGCTCGGCCAGCGGCGGGGGGCTGTCGAACAGCGGATCGGCCAGCGCCTCGCGCAGGTCGCTGACCATGCGTTCCGCCTCGCCCCGGCCCAGCTCGGTCACGTCGAAGCCGAACTCCTGCGCCAGCGCCAGCACCACGTTGGTGCTGATCGGGCGGTTGTTGTTCTCCATCTGGTTCAGGTAGGGCAGGGAGACGCCAAGCTTGGCGGCGAAGTCCTTCTGCGTCAGCCCCAGGCGGGTGCGCGTCTCGCGCAGCTTCGCCCCGGCGTAGAGTTTCTGGCTGGGCAAGGCCCCCTCCCGTCCGCGCGGCTTTGCCGATTAGCCGCGCCCGGAAGTTAGCTTTGCAAAGTTGCCCGCGCAACCACCCTCTGGCGGTGCAGCACGTAGACCATGCACAGAAGGCCCGCGAGGGCGGAGCCGAACATGATCAGCAAAAGCGGGATCTCGCCGCTTTCGCCCGTCAGGCTGGCGCCGGCGAAGGCCGACAGCGCCGCGCCGCCGCCGATCATGATGGCGCTGCCCAGTCCCGAGGCGGTCCCGGCCAGGTGCGGGCGCACCGACAGCATGCCGGCGGTGCCATTGGGGATGGTCAGCCCGTTGCCCAGGCCCACGAAGCACATGAAGCCGAAGAAGCTGATGGCCGAGCCGTGGCCCGCGTAGCTGACCGCCAGCGAGGCGAGCATGCCCAGGCTGGTCAGGCACAGCCCGCCCACCACCATGGTGTTGATGCCGAAACGCGTGGAATAGCGGCCCGACAGGAAGTTGCCGGTGAAATACCCCAGCGCCGGCGCGCCGAAGTAGATGCCCAGCTGTTGCGGGTCGAGGCCGAAAACCTCGCTTCCCACGAAGGGCCCGCCGCCGAGGTAGGCGAAGAAGGCGCCCGAGCCGAAGGCGGTGGCCAGGCAGTAGCCCCAGAACCGCGGCGAGGTCAGAAGCTCCGGGTAGTCGCGCAGTTGCGCGCGCAGCGAGGTGCCGGCGGCGGGTGCCGTCTCGCCCTGGTCGAACCAGACGAGGACCATGGTCAGCGCGCCCACGAAGGCCAGCGCCCAGAAGTTCGCCTGCCAGCCGAATTGCGCGTCCAGAAAGCCCCCGAGCGCGGGCGAGAGCATCGGCACCACGGCCATGCCCATCGTCACGTAGGCGATCATCGAGGAGGCCTGCGCCCCCGGCACCATGTCGCGCACGATGGCGCGCGACAGCACCATGCAGATGGCGGCGGTCGCCTGCACGGTGCGCGCCACCAGGAACAGGAAGGCGCTGGGCGCGTAGATGCAGCCCAGCGAGGCCAGAACGAAAATGGCGAGCGAGGCCAGCATGACCGGGCGCCGGCCCACGTTGTCCGACAGCGGGCCGGCGATGATCTGCAGCAGCGCGCTGGCACCCAGGTAGATGCCCACCGACAGGCCGATCACCGCGGGGGTCGTGGCGAAATGGTCGGCCATCGAGGGCAGCGACGGCAGGAAGATGTTCATCGCGATGGCCGAAATGCTGGCCAGGGTGATCAGCGTGAAGATATGTGGGCCGGTCCGGCGATCGAGAAAACGCGCCGAGGTTGTGGAATGCGCCATGCTCATTCAGTAAGGCGCGATCACGGGGTTGTCTAGAAATATGACTGTGCATTGATGCGCGGGCGTCTGCGCGGGGCAGGGGGCCTTCGGGCGGGAACCCGCGTCCCGGTTTGGGCCGCTTTGCTGATTTGCAAATGACGGGCCAGCCGCTTGGCTGGCTTTGCAAATTTGCCCCTTTCCGCTTTGTCTCCCCGGGGCCCGTCGCTATGGTCCGCCAAAGCCAAGGGAGCGCCAGATGAAAGACATCCTGCAAGAGTTGGAGGAGCGCCGCGCCGAGGCGCGCCTCGGCGGCGGTCAGAAGCGGATCGATGCCCAGCATGCCAAGGGCAAGCTGACCGCGCGCGAACGGATCGAGCTGCTGCTCGACGAAGGCAGCTTTGAAGAGTTTGACATGTTCGTCACCCACCGCTGCACCGATTTCGGCATGCAGGGCAGCCAGACCTACGGCGACGGCGTGGTCACCGGCTGGGGCACGATCAACGGCCGCATGGTCTATGTCTTCAGCCAGGACTTCACCGTCTTCGGCGGCTCTCTGTCCGAAACCCATGCGCAGAAAATCTGCAAGATCATGGACATGGCGGTGCAGAACGGCGCCCCGGTGATCGGCATCAACGATTCGGGCGGCGCGCGCATCCAGGAAGGCGTCGCCAGCCTTGCCGGCTATGCCGAGGTCTTTCAGCGCAACATCATGGCCTCGGGCGTGGTGCCGCAGATCTCGGTCGTCATGGGCCCCTGCGCAGGCGGCGCGGTCTATTCGCCGGCGATGACCGACTTCATCTTCATGGTGAAGGACAGCTCTTACATGTTCGTCACCGGCCCCGACGTGGTGAAGACCGTCACCAACGAGGTGGTCACCGCCGAGGAACTGGGCGGTGCCTCGACCCACACGCGCAAATCCTCGGTCGCCGACGGCGCCTTCGAGAACGACGTCGAGGCCCTGGCCGAGGTGCGCCGCCTCGTCGACTTCCTTCCGCTGAACAACCGCGAGAAGCCGCCGGTGCGGCCCTTCTTCGATGCGCCGAACCGGGTGGAATCCAGCCTCGACACGCTGATCCCCGACAACCCCAACATGCCCTACGACATGAAGGAGCTGATCCTGAAGGTCGCGGACGAGGGGGACTTTTTCGAGATCCAGGAAGAGTTCGCCAAGAACATCATCACCGGCTTCATCCGCCTGGAGGGGCAGACCGTGGGCGTGGTGGCGAACCAGCCGATGGTGCTGGCCGGTTGCCTGGACATCGACAGCTCGCGCAAGGCCGCGCGCTTCGTGCGCTTCTGCGATTGCTTCGAGATCCCGATCCTGACTTTCGTCGACGTGCCGGGCTTCCTGCCGGGCACCAGCCAGGAATACGGCGGCGTCATCAAGCACGGGGCGAAGCTGCTCTTTGCCTATGGCGAGGCAACGGTGCCGAAGGTCACGGTGATCACCCGCAAGGCCTATGGCGGGGCCTATGACGTGATGTCCTCCAAGCACATCCGGGGGGATTTCAACTATGCCTGGCCCACCGCCGAGATCGCCGTGATGGGCGCCAAGGGGGCGGTGGAGATCATCCACCGCGCCGACCTCAAGGACCCCGAGAAGATCGCCCGCCATACCAAGGATTACGAGGACCGCTTCGCCAATCCTTTCGTCGCGGCCGAGCGGGGCTTCATCGACGAGGTGATCCAGCCGCGCTCCACCCGGATGCGCGTCGCCCGTGCCTTCGCCAGCCTGCGCAACAAGCGGCAGGAAAACCCCTGGAAGAAGCACGACAACATTCCGCTGTGACGGAGGCGCCGGGCCGCGCCGCGCGCGGCCCCCGCACGAGGAAGTTCTGATGCGTCCTGAACCGGTTACCCCCTGCCGCGCCCCCGGGCCGGTGCTTCGCAAAGACACAGTGCGTGATGTTTCACGCGCTGTGGAACAATATTCGATCTCGAAAGTTTCAACTATCGTGAACGAGGGTCGCGTGGTTGCGATTCCACGGAGCAAACCAGGGCGGCCGGGCATCGGACCCGAAGCGCGCCACAGTGAAGAAGACAGGAGATACACATGTCGAAGAGCGTCAAGTTCATTGCAATGTTCGGCTTCGTCGCGGCGCTGGCCGCCTGCGCGCAGCAGGAAGAAGAGTTCGTGGTGGTCGAGCCCGAGCCCGTCACCGTCGAGCCCGTCTTCACCGGCAAGTACAACTGATCACCGGGCGGAGCGGGCTGAAAGGCCCGCTCCCCTCCACCGCGCCGCTGGCGGCGCGGTGCGGTCCCGCGGGGCACGCCTGAACGGCGAAAGCCTCTGCCTGACCGCGAAACAGCAAGGGCCGCGCGGCGCGCGCCGGGAGGCGGCGCCATGCTGAAGCACCGCGGCTTCCCCGGGCGCCTGCCCGGCACCGACTTCCAGTTCACCATCCGCCGTCCCAACCCCAAGGGGGCCACGCCGATCACCCGGCGCGAGCGTTACCGCGACCGCAAGCCCGCGGACCGGCGCGCCGATGCCGCCTTCATGGCCGCGCTTTGGGAGCATTTCGGCGACGCGCCGTTCGAGCGCGGCAACCTCGATGCCGGGCGCCTCTCCTGGCTGTTCGGCCGCGAGGTGCTGCCCTACGACGATCCTTTCGACCCCGAAAGCTACGAGGCGCGCCTGGTGATCGACCCGGCCGCCGCGCGCGCGGCCTTCCCGGAGGCTTTCTGATGCGCCTCGCCGCGATTTTCGGCAATTTTCTGCCCATGCCACCGCGATCTGGGCGCGCCGCCGCCGAAGTTCCGCCCCGGGGGGAACTTCGGTTGGTCACGGGGGCCCGGGGGGGCACAGTGGCTGCAGCGGTCGGTCCGGTCGGCAAGGTGCAAGACGCGCCAAAGTCGCCGCTGATACAGGCCCATCGCGGGCGGTCCGGCCTGTCCCCCTGCCGGCCGCCCGCCCTTTTTCCCGCCGCACCGCGCGTCCGTCGGCGGGTCTTCGCCCGGCCTGCGCGCTTTTCCGCGCCTTTTTCCTGCCCGCGCCGCGGGACGTTGAAACTCTGCCGCGATTGGGACGTTGTGCGCCCAGAGGTTTTCGACAGGAAAGGACGAACCCGATGCACAAGTGGCTTCTCATTCTCGCCGGCACGGCAACCCTGGCTGCCTGCGGCCAGACCGCGCTGGAGCGTACTGCAACCGGCGCCGTTATCGGCGGTGCCGCAGCCAAGGCGCTGGGCGAAGACGTGTCGGAAGGCGCGCTCTACGGTGGCGCAGCCGGCGCAATGCGCTGCGAAGTGGCACCCTACCAGCAGGGCTGCAACTGATCACGTGACCTTCGGGGCGGCGCGCCGCCCCATGATCCACGAAAGACCGTTCGGGCGCATTGCGTCCGGGCGGTCTTTTTTTGTCGAGGGACCCCATGTTTGAAAAAATCCTGATCGCCAACCGCGGCGAGATCGCCTGCCGCGTCATCAAGACCGCCCGCAAGATGGGCATCAAGACCGTCGCGATCTATTCCGACGCCGACGCCAACGCGCTGCACGTCGAGATGGCGGACGAGGCGGTGCACATCGGCCCGCCCCCGGCGAACCAAAGCTATATCGTCATCGACAAGGTGATGCAGGCGATCCGCGACACCGGCGCCCAGGCGGTGCACCCAGGCTACGGCTTCCTGTCGGAGAACCCCAAGTTCGCCGAGGCGCTGGAGGCCGCGAAGGTCGCCTTCATCGGCCCGCCCAAGGGCGCGATCGAGAAGATGGGCGACAAGATCACCTCCAAGAAGATCGCCGCCGAGGCGGGCGTCTCCACGGTGCCCGGCTACATGGGGCTGATCGCCGATGCCGACGAGGCGGTGAAGATCGCCGGCGAGATCGGCTACCCGGTGATGATCAAGGCCAGCGCCGGCGGCGGCGGCAAGGGCATGCGCATCGCCTGGAACGACGAGGAGGCGCGCGAGGGCTTCCAGTCCTCGAAGAACGAGGCGGCCAGCTCCTTCGGGGATGACCGTATCTTCATCGAGAAGTTCGTCACCCAGCCGCGGCACATCGAGATCCAGGTGCTGGCCGACCAGCACGGCAACTGCATCTACCTGGGCGAGCGGGAATGCTCGATCCAGCGCCGCAACCAGAAGGTGGTGGAAGAGGCGCCCTCGCCCTTCCTCGACCCCGAGACGCGCCGCGCGATGGGCGAGCAGGCGGTCGCCCTGGCCAAGGCGGTGGGCTACACCTCTGCCGGGACGGTGGAATTCATCGTCGACGGGCAGAAGAACTTCTACTTCCTGGAGATGAACACCCGCCTGCAGGTGGAGCACCCGGTGACAGAGCTGATCACCGGCGTCGACCTGGTCGAGCAGATGATCCGCGTCGCGGCCGGCGAGAAGCTGACGATCGGCCAGGACGACGTGAAGCTGACCGGCTGGGCGATCGAGAGCCGCCTTTACGCCGAGGATCCCTACCGCAACTTCCTGCCCTCCATCGGGCGGCTGACGCGGTACCGCCCGCCGCAGGAATACGCCGCCGGCCCGATGCTGGCGAACGGCACCTGGCCGGGCGAGGACACGCCCCGCGACGAGGGCAGCCGCCCGCGCGCGGTGCGCAACGACACCGGCGTCTTCGAGGGTGGCGAGATCTCCATGTACTACGACCCGATGATCGCCAAGCTGTGCACCTGGGCGCCCGACCGCGCGCAGGCGCTGGAGGCGATGCGCATCGCGCTGGACGAGTTCGAGGTCGAGGGCATCGGGCACAACCTGCCGTTCCTGTCGGCGGTGATGGATCACCCCAAGTTCGCCAGCGGCGACATGACCACCGCCTTCATCGCCGAGGAATGGCCCGAGGGCTTCGACGGGGTGGAGCTGCCGCAGGACATGCTGCGCCGCATCGCCGCCGCCACCGCCGCGATGAACCGCGTCGCCGAGATCCGGCGGGCGCGCATCTCCGGGCGGATGGACAACCACGAGCGCAAGGTCGGCACCCGCTGGAACGTCGCGCTGCAGGGCCAGTCCTTCGATCTGACCATCGAGGCGGACCGCGAGGGGGCGACCATCCGCTTCGACGACGGCAACGAGATGCGCGTGAGCGGCGACTGGGTGCCCGGCCAGCCGCTGGCGCGGATGACGGTCGACGGCGCGCCGCTGGTGATGAAGATCGGCAAGATCTCCGGCGGGTTCCGCGTGCGCTGCCGCGGCGGCGATCTGAAGGTGCACGTCCGCACCCCGCGCCAGGCCGAACTGGCCGCGCTGATGCCCGAGAAGCTGCCGCCCGACACCTCCAAGCTGCTGCTCTGCCCGATGCCCGGCCTGATCGTGAAGGTCGATGTCGAGGAGGGGCAGGAGGTGCAGGAGGGCCAGCCGCTCTGCACCGTCGAGGCGATGAAAATGGAGAACATCCTGCGTGCCGAGCGCAAGGGCACCGTCTCCAAGATCAACGCGGCCCCCGGTGACAGCCTCGCCGTGGACGAGGTGATCATGGAGTTCGAGTGAGGCGATGAACGCGGCGCTGCCCATCCCGCCCGGCCTTCTGGCCGCGGGGCTGGCGCTTCTGGCGCTGGCCCTTGGCCTGGGCTGGGCGCTCAGCGCCGAGGCGCGGGTGGCCTACCGCGTCATCTGGCAGTTCTTCGCGACCATCGCCCTGCCGGTGCTGGTGCTGCTGGGCGTGCCGCTGGTGCTGCTCTACAGCCTGGTGGAGCTGGATCCGCGCCTCTGGCAGGCGCTGATCGCCGGGCTTGTCATCGCCACCGGCTGGCTGACCACGGCCATTTTCGCCGAACTGGCGCGGCGCCGGCAGCGGGCCGAGCGGCTGCGCGATTACCACAAGGCGCTCTACGCGGAGATCGGCAATACGCTGGCCTCGCTCTACGACGAGGGGCGGGGCGAGGACCACGTCGCCGCCACCGTGGCGCGAATGCGGGCCGAGGCGGATTTCGTCCCCTTCATCCCGCGCGAGCGGCACGACCATGTCTATGACGCGGTGATCACCGAGATCGACGTGCTGCCGCGCCAGACCATCGACGCGATCGTCGCCTACTACAGCCTGGTGAAATCCATCGGCGCGCTGGCCGACGACATGCGCGGCGAGGGGTTCCGCCAGCTTGCGCCGGAGCGGCGGATCGCGATCTACAGCGATTACGCGGAAATGCGGCGCCAGGCCTTTGCCTTCGGCCAATACGCGCTGGCGCTGATCAAGGCGTTTTCGGAAGGCGGCGCGCGGGCGGCGGTGCAGGTGCAGGAAGCCGCGCGCGCCGGGCGGCTTCAGGGCTCGCCGGGCGTCAGTAGCCCGGGCGGGGACCGGTCCGGCCCGTCACGGGGATCGGGGTGAAGGGGATGTTGGGATCCTTGTCCATCGGTTTGCCCATGCTGTCTGTGCCCGTGTTCCAGTCGGCCCATCGGCCCGTCGCGGCGCCTGTTGCCCGCCCCTTGAATGTAGGCCCCCGGGCGCCGCGGCGCAAGCGGCGCGCCGGGGAAGGGGCCCGGCGGCGGGGCGCGGCATCAGCCCTCGGGGCTACGCCTTTCGCGCATCTCCTGTTGGCGCAGCGGCATCTTGTCGATGGATCGCGTCAGTTCGCGCACGTCCCAGGGGAAGGGTTTGCGCAGGTAGATCGTGCCGTCCTTGCCGATCAGCACCAGCATGAAGCCGCGCGGGCGCAGGCGCTGGCGCAGGGCCGATCGCGCGGCGGGGTCGGTGTCGGTCAGCACGACGACGTCGCGCACCGCCAGATCGTCGACGCGGGCACGCAGGAGGGCCAGCTGCTCGGCAAAGCGGGGATCGTCGGCGCTGTCGGCGAAGACGATGACCGGCCGCTTGCGCCAGCGAAACTCCTCCAGCGTGCTTTCGGTGCCGTCGCGGATCACCTCGTCCACGGGCGAGGCTTCCGGCGCCTCCGCCGCCGCGTCGCCCGCGCCGCTTTCCGGCCCGTTCGCGGGGCCGTTCTCCGCCCCGCTTCCTTCGGCGCCGGGGCCCTCTTCGGGCGCACCGTCGGTGCTGCCGGGGGCGGGCTGTCCAGCCAGCTGGCCCTCGGGCGCCTCGCCCTCCGGCCCGGCGCCGGGGCCGGTGGCGGCCAGCGCGGCGCCGCCGGGGCCGGCTGCCAGTATCACCGCCGCAAGGGGGCCGAGGATGGCCCTGGCGGCACGTATCAACGATATCGATCGGGTCATGGGCGCTCCTGTCCCGCAAGATATAGGAAAATCGCGACCGATTGCGAAGCCCGCAGATCAGCCGGGACGATTGGCCGCGCCATCCGTGCATGGAGGTTAGGATGACCAGCAAGAAAGCCGATTGGGCCGCCCGCGCCGAGAAAGAGCTGCGGGGCCGGCCCCTGGAGGATCTGACCTGGCGCACCCTC
Source organism: Paracoccaceae bacterium (assembly GCA_052031355.1). Lineage (GTDB taxonomy): Bacteria > Pseudomonadota > Alphaproteobacteria > Rhodobacterales > Rhodobacteraceae > JBPEXR01. The sequence continues at coordinate 2,481 of JBPEXR010000534.1, read as the reverse complement.
GAAGGCATCGAGGTGCAGCCGCTCTACACCGAGGAGGACGTCGAGGGCCTTCCGCACCTCGGCTCCACCCCGGGGGAGGAGCCCTTCGTCCGCGGCGTGCGTTCGACCATGTACGCCGGGCGGCCCTGGACGATCCGGCAATATGCCGGCTTCTCCACCGCCGAGGAATCCAACGCCTTCTACCGCCGGGCGCTGGCGGCGGGGCAGCAGGGCGTCTCGGTCGCGTTCGACCTGGCGACGCACCGCGGCTATGACAGCGACCATCCGCGCGTGGTGGGCGATGTCGGCAAGGCGGGCGTGGCCATCGACAGCGTCGAGGACATGAAGATCCTCTTCGACCAGATCCCGCTGGACAAGGTCTCGGTCTCGATGACCATGAACGGCGCGGTGATCCCGATCCTGGCGAATTTCATCGTCACCGGCGAGGAGCAGGGGCACGACCGCTCGGTGCTGTCGGGGACCATCCAGAACGACATCCTGAAGGAGTTCATGGTCCGCAACACCTACGTCTACCCGCCCGAGCCGTCGATGCGGATCGTCGCGGACATCATCGAGTACACCTCGGAGCACATGCCGAAGTTCAACTCGATCTCGATCTCCGGCTACCACATGCAGGAGGCCGGCGCGAACCTGGTGCAGGAGCTGGCCTATACCCTGGCGGACGGCAAGGAATACGTGAAAGCGGCCATCGCCCGCGGCATGGACGTGGACCGTTTCGCCGGGCGGCTGAGCTTCTTCTTTGCCATTGGCACCAACTTCTTCATGGAGATTGCCAAGCTGCGCGCCGCGCGCCTGCTGTGGCACCGCATCATGACGGAGCTGGGGGCCAAGGAAGCCCGCTCGAAGATGCTGCGCACCCATTGCCAGACCTCCGGCGTCAGCCTGGCCGAGCAGGATCCCTACAACAACGTGATCCGCACCGCCTACGAGGCGCTTTCCGCGGTGCTGGGCGGCACCCAGTCGCTGCACACCAACGCCCTGGACGAGGCGATCGCCCTGCCCACCGATTTCTCCGCCCGGATCGCGCGCAACACGCAGCTGATCCTGCAGGAGGAGACGGGCGTGACCAAGGTCGTCGATCCGCTGGCCGGCTCCTACTACATCGAGAAGCTGACATCCGACCTGGCCGAGAAGGCCTGGGCGCTGATCGAGGAAGTGGACGAGATGGGCGGCATGACCAAGGCCGTCGCCTCCGGCATGCCCAAGCTGCGCATCGAGGAAAGCGCCGCCACGCGGCAGGCAATGATCGACCGCGGCGAGCAGGTGATCGTCGGGGTGAACAAGTACCGGCTCGAGAAGGAAGACGAGCTCGACATTCTCGACATCGACAACGCCAAGGTGCGCGACGCGCAGATCAAGGCGCTGGAGCGGATCCGCGCGGGCCGCGACCAGCAGGCCTGCGACGCCGCCCTGGCCGAGTTGGAGCGGCGCGCGCGCGAGGGCGGCAACCTTCTGGACGCCGCGGTAGAGGCGGCCCGGGCGCGGGCCAGCGTGGGGGAGATCAGCATGGCGATGGAAAAGGTGTTCGGGCGTCACCGGGCGGAGGTGAAGACCCTGGCAGGTGTCTACGGCAAGGCCTACGAGGGCGACGAGGGCTTCGCCGCGATCCAGAAGGCGGTCGAGGATTTCGCCGAGGAGGAGGGCCGCCGCCCGCGGATGCTGGTCGTCAAGATGGGCCAGGACGGCCACGATCGCGGCGCCAAGGTGATCGCCACCGCCTTCGCCGACATCGGCTTCGACGTGGACGTGGGCCCGCTGTTCCAGACCCCCGAGGAGGCGGCGCAGGACGCGGTGGACAACGACGTGCACGTCATCGGCATCTCCTCGCAGGCGGCCGGGCACAAGACGCTGGCCCCGCAGCTGATCGAGGCGCTGCGCGAGAAGGACGCCGGCGACATCATCGTGATCTGCGGCGGCGTGATCCCGCAGCAGGATTACGAGTTCCTGCGCAAGGCCGGCGTCAAGGCGATCTTCGGCCCCGGAACCAACATCCCCGAGGCGGCGCAGGACATCCTGCGGCTGATCCGCGAGGCGCGCGGGTGACGGCGCGCGTCCTTCGGCGGCGGGGGCGGGCGTGATGCAGATCGACCACCTCGCCGTCACCGGTCCCAGCCTGGAAGCCGCCGCCGCGCATCTCGAGGCGGCGCTGGGCGTCCCCCTGGCGCCCGGCGGGCAGCATGCGCGCTACGGCACGCACAATCGCCTGCTGGGGCTGGAGGAGGGGCTTTACGCCGAGGCGATCGCCATCGACCCCGGCGCGCCCGCCCCCGAGGGGCCGCGCTGGTTCGACCTCGACCGCCGGTCCGGGCCGCCCTGCCTGGGCGCCTGGATCGCGCGGGTGCCCGACCTCGACAAGGCCCTGGCGGACCTGCCCGAAGCGGGCCAGGTGGTGGAGCTTTCGCGCGGCGATCTGCGCTGGCGCATGGCGGTGCCGGAGGGGGGCGCGCTGCCCTTCGACGGCCTTTTCCCCGCGCTGATCGA
>JBPEXR010000533.1:0-13044 GCA_052031355.1 Paracoccaceae bacterium | reverse complement strand
GGCCCAGCACGTAGTGCGAGAAGCCCAGCCGGTGATCGCTCAGCCCCGCTTCCTGCGCGATGCGCAGCGCCCGGGCGGCGGCGCGGCGGCGCGCCGGCGGGTCCGCACCGGGGCCCAGCGCGGCCTGCACTGCCTCCGACCAGCGGCGGGGGGTGGCGCGGGCGGCGTTCTGCGCGGCGCGCTGCCCCTCGGGGTTGAGGCGCGCCAGCACCCCCGGCAGGGCGCGCGCCACCTCGGCCCGCGTCATGCCGGAGCGCAGCTCGGGCGCGTACCAGGCGCGCAGCACCAGCATGTCGAAGCCGGTCAGCACCGTGTGCACGTTGTCGTCGTTGAAGACGCTGTCGGGCAGGCGGTAGAGGTCGTTCAGCGGCCCCAGCGCCTGGGCCAGTTCCTCGTGCAGGCAGTCGCGCACCTCCTGCGGGGCGGCGTCGCGCGGAACGAAGATGGCCAGGCGCTCGCGCCGGTCGAGGCGGGCCCAGTCCACCCGGTCGCTGTTCCGCGCCCGGCGAAACTCGCCCAGGGTCGAGACATTGGGCACCACGAAACAGGCCGCCTGCGGCAGATCGCGCTGGATGTCCCCGCGCGAGACCGCCTGCACGGTGATCGCCGCGTCGCCCCCGGTGGTGCGGCGAATGTCGATCCCCGCCTCCTGCCGCAGCCGCGCCAGAAGCTGCGCCAGGTCCGTCTCCAGCGTGGCGGGGGCGCGGCCGGCGACGCGCAGGGTGATCGGCCCCTCGAAGCGGGTGAACCGCGGCAGGCTGCGCCCGCTTTCCAGCTCGAACCCCAGGTCCAGGATGTCGCGCGCGATCTCGGCGTTGCTGCGCTGCGCCGCCACCGGGCGGGCCTGGCCGAAGGCGGCCATCGGCGGCAGGGCGATGCGCGAGACATCCGTGCCCGGCATGTCGGGCCAGGGCTCGGCGCAGGCGGCCAGCAGAAGCGGCGCGGCCAGCCATAGGCGCCGTAACCCGCCCAGGCGCCGCAAGGGCAGTGCGCTTTTCATGGACGTTCGTACTTGATGAAGGAGGTCAGCCGCCCGACCCGGTCGTAAAGCTGCCGCGCGGTGCGGTTGTGATCCTGCGTCATCCAGTAGACCGATGGCGCGCCCGCACGGTCCGCGGCGGAATAGACCGCCTCGATCAGCGCCCGTCCGACGCCCGTGCCCCGTGCCTCGGGGATGCAGTATAGGTCCTGCAGGTAACACACGTCCTCCCGCTTCCAGCCATGAGCATGGAACATGTAATGGGCCAGGCCCACAAGGCGACCCCCCTCCGCCTCGGCCACCAGCCCGGCAAGATCACGCGGGGCGGCGGCGATGAGGCGGGCGAAGGTGCTGTCGTAGATCTCCGGCGGCAGTTCCGTCTCGTAAAAGGCTAAATAGCCCTGCCACAGCTTTTGCCACGCCGGGCGGTCCTCGGCGCGCAGGGGGCGGATGATCGGCGCGCCCTTGGTCTGGGGGGCGGGGTCGGGCATGGGCGGCTCCTCCGGGCGCGGCACAGCGGTAACGGGACAGGGCCGCGGCGAGGCGGCCCCGTAGGCGGTCAGCCCCGGCGGCGCGCCATGAAGGCCAGCCGCTCGAAAAGATGGACGTCCTGCTCGTTCTTCAGCAGCGCGCCATGCAGCTTGGGCAGGGCGCTGGCCCCGTCGCGCTTGAGGTCCTCGGCGCTCAGATCCTCGGCCAGCAGCAGCTTCAGCCAGTCCAGCACCTCGGAAGTCGAGGGCTTCTTCTTCAGCCCCGGCTGTTCGCGGATCTCGTAGAACTGGGTCAGGGCGGCGGTCAGCAGCGCGTCCTTGATGCCGGGGTGATGCACCTCGACGATCTTGCGCATCGTCGCCTCGTCGGGGAAGCGGATGTAGTGGAAGAAGCAGCGGCGCAGGAAGGCGTCGGGCAGTTCCTTCTCGTTGTTCGAGGTGATGATCACGATCGGCCGGTGCTTGGCGCGGATGGTCTCGCCGGTCTCGTAGACGTGAAACTCCATCCGGTCGAGCTCCTGCAGCAGGTCGTTCGGGAACTCGATGTCGGCCTTGTCGATCTCGTCGATCAGCAGCACGACCTTCTCGTCCGCCTCGAAGGCCTGCCACAGCTTGCCCTTGCGGATGTAGTTCTTGACGTCGTGCACGCGCTCTTCGCCCAGCTGGCTGTCGCGCAGGCGGCTGACGGCGTCATACTCGTAAAGCCCCTGCTGCGCCTTGGTGGTGGACTTGATCGACCATTCGATCATCCGCAGGCCCAGGGCCTCACTCACCTGTCGGGCGAGTTCGGTCTTGCCGGTCCCCGGCTCGCCCTTGACCAGAAGCGGACGCTCCAGCGCCACGGCGGCATTCACCGCGACCTTCAGGTCCTCGGTGGCGACATACTCCCGCGTTCCTTCGAATTTCATGCCAGTCTACCCTTAATCCAGTGTCGCCCGGACACTACCCAGAACCGAAAATCGCCGCAATCCATCGCTATTGTGTAGTGACAATCCCCAAGCGTTGGCGTATTTCAGCCGGCAGGGGAGCCAAGCACTGGGGAAAGCTTATGACAGTCATTGGCGTGCATGAGGGAGTGGACATGAAAGCGGAGATCTTTCTTCCGGACGACTATCGACCTGCGGAAGACGAGCCGTTCATGAACGAGCGGCAAGTCGAGTACTTCCGCCGCAAGTTGCTGACCTGGAAGAACGATTTGCTGGCCGAGACCCGCGACACCATCGAGGGTCTGCAGGACAGCACACGCAACATTCCCGACATTGCCGACCGCGCCAGCGAGGAAACGGACCGCGCCATCGAGCTGCGGACCCGGGACCGCCAGCGAAAGCTGGTCGCCAAGATCGACGCGGCCCTGCGCCGCATCGAAGAGGGCGAATACGGCTATTGCGAAGTGACCGGGGAGCCGATCAGCCTGAAACGGCTGGACGCGCGCCCGATCGCGACCATGAGCCTCGAGGCGCAGGAACGGCATGAACGGCGCGAGAAGGTCCACCGCGACGACTGATCGCGCGGACCGTTGAAGTAGTGAGCGGACGCCGGGGCCGAGCCTCGGCGTTTTGCGTTCTCGCCCCCCGGAAATGCAGGCCGGGACCGGCCCGGGGCGGGGCGCGATTCGCGGAAGGGTTGAATGGCGGCGCGAGGCCCGTAGCTGGGTCGTCGGGGCGCGCGGAACGTAGAGCGCGGAACCGGACGCGCGAAACGGGCGAGGGGATCGATGCAGGCAGGCGAGGCGCTGATCGCGGGGGGCGGCCTGGGCGGCATGGCGGCGGCCCTGGCCCTGGCCCGGCGCGGCTGGCGCGTGCGGGTGCTGGAACGCGCCCCGCGGCAGGCCGAGGTCGGCGCCGGTATCCAGATCTCGCCCAACGGCGCCAGGGTGCTACGCGCCCTCGGCCTCGGCCCGGCACTGGAGGAACTGGGCGTGCCCGCCCGCGCCGTTACCCTGCGCGACGGGCTGCGCTGCCGCGAGGTGGCGCGGCTGGACCTGATCGGACAGGATTACTTTTTCCTTCACCGCGCCGACCTGCTGGAGGCGCTGAGCGTCGCCGCGCTGGATGCCGGCGCCGAGGTCACGCTGAACGCCGAGGTGCTGGAGGCCGCGCCGGGCACGGAAGCCGGCAACCCGGTGCTGGAACTGGCCGGCGGCGCACGGCAGGGGGCAGAGCTGATCGTCGGGGCCGATGGCATCCGCTCGCGCCTGCGGGCGGTGCTGAACGGGCCTTCGGCGCCGCGCTTCACCGGCCAGGTCGCCTGGCGCGCGGTGGTGCCCAACCGCACCGGCCATCCGCCGCATGCGCGGGTGCACATGGGCGGCGGGCGCCATCTTGTCAGCTACCCATTGCGCGGCGGGACGCTGGTGAACCTCGTCGCGGCGCAGGAGCGTGCCGAATGGGCCGAGGAGGGCTGGGACCACCCGGACGATCCGATGAACCTGCGCACCGCCTTCGCCGATTTCGACGCCGAGGTGCACGCCCTGCTGGCCGAGGTGACCGCGCCGCGTCTCTGGGGGCTGTTCCGTCACGACGTCGCGCCGGTCTGGGCGCGGGGCGGGTTGGCGCTGCTGGGCGATGCGGCGCACCCGATGCTGCCCTACCTGGCGCAGGGCGCGAACATGGCGCTGGAAGATGCCTGGGTCCTGGCGGCCTGCCTCGATGGGCCCGCATCCCGCGAGGCCGCGCTGCAACGCTATGCCGAAGCGCGCGCCGCCCGTTGCGCCCGGGTGGCCCGCGCGGCGCTGGGGAACGCGCGCAAGTTCCACCTGCGGCCCGGTCCGCTGCGCGGCGCCGCACACCTTGGCATGTCGCTGGTCAGCCGGCTGGCGCCCGGCGCGATGACCGGCGCCTTCGACTGGCTTTATGGCTACGACGCCCCGGCGCGCTTCCCGTGAGGGCTAGGCGTCCAGTTCCACCCAGAGCGGCACGTGGTCCGATGGCTTTTCGCGGCCGCGGATCTCCGAATCCACGCCGACGGCGGTCAGCAGGTCGGCACAGGCGGGCGTCAGCAGCGCATGGTCGATGCGGATGCCGTCGTTCCGGCTCCAGGCGCCGGCCTGGTAGTCCCAGAAGGTGTAGTGCCCCGGCCCGGTGACGCGGGCGCGGAAGGCATCGGTGAAGCCGAGGTTCAGCACCCGGCGGAAAGCCTCGCGGCTTTGCGGAAGGGCCAGCGCGTCCTTGCGCCAGGCCTCCGGGCGGGCGGCATCCTCATCCTGCGGGATGACGTTGTAATCGCCCGCCATCAGCGCCGGCTCCTCGGCGTCCAGCAGGGCCTTGGCGCGGGCGTGCAGACGTTCCATCCAGGCGAGCTTGTAGTCGTACTTGGGCCCGGGCGCGGGGTTGCCGTTGGGCAGGTAGAGGCCGCAGACGCGCACGGGCGTCTTGTCGCCCATCACCGTCGCCTCGATCCAGCGCGCCTGCTCGTCGCTGTCATCGCCCGGCAGGCCGCGGCTGACATCCTCCAGCGGCAGGCGCGAGAGGATGGCGACGCCGTTGAAGCCCTTCTGGCCGTGCGTCTCCACCCGGTAGCCCATGTCCTCGAAATGGCTGGCCGGGAAGCCCTCGTCGACCGACTTGATCTCCTGCAGCAGGGCGACGTCGGGGCGCGCCTCCTGCAACCAGTCCGACAGCGCGCCGATGCGCGCCTTGATGCCGTTGATGTTGAAGGTCGCGATCTTCATGGGGGCCTCCTGCTGCCGGCCCGTTGTGGCCCATGGCGCGGCCCGGGGCAAGCCGGGCCGGGGGCGCGTCACATGGAGAAGGAGGTCCCGCAGCCGCAGGAGGCGGTGACGTTGGGATTGTCGATGGTGAAGCGCGCGCCGATCAGCTCTTCGCTGAAATCGATCACCGCGCCGGCCAGGAAGGGCAGCGAGACGCTGTCGACGACGACCTTCTGGCCCTTGCCCTCCAGCACCAGGTCATCCTCGGCCGGGGTGTCCAGTTTGATGTCGTACTGAAAGCCCGAGCAGCCGCCCCCCTCGACGGCCACGCGCAGCGCCTGTCCCTTCTCGCCGGCGCCGATCTCGGCCAGGCGGTCGAAGGCGCGGTCGGTGACCTTGGGCGGCATTTGCATCTGGGCACTCCTTTGGCAGTCGGTCTGGGCGGGCTACGCCGGCAGCTTTCGCCGGCGGGCCGGGCGGGCCTAGGGGTAACGCCGCGGGCGCGCGGCGGTTTCCCTTCCCCGGGAAAGCGAATATATGCGCGGGAGGGGCGGCCCACAAGCCGCCCCGCCGTTGCCCCTGGACCCAGACACGCGCGGCCCCCGCGCCCGCACCAGCCGAGAGGAGCCCGCATGCGCGCCCCCTACGCGACCGACCCCCAGCGCAGCCGCGGCCGCCTGGTCCCCGAGGAGGAAAGCGCCTTCCGCTCCTGTTTCCAGCGCGACCGGGATCGCATCATCCACGCCAGCGCCTTCCGGCGCCTCAAGCACAAGACCCAGGTCTTCGTCGAGCACGAGGGCGATTACTTCCGCACCCGGCTGACCCATTCGATCGAGGTGGCGCAGGTGGCGCGGACCATCGCCGGCACGCTGGGCCTGAACGTCGAGCTGACCGAGGCGGTGGCCCTGGCGCACGACCTCGGCCACACGCCCTTCGGCCACACCGGGGAGGATGCGCTGAACGCGCTGATGCAGCCCTACGGCGGCTTCGACCACAACGCCCAGGCGCTGCGCATCGTCACCGCGCTGGAGCGGCACTACGCCGAGTTCGACGGGCTGAACCTGACCTGGGAGACGCTGGAGGGGATCGCCAAGCACAACGGCCCGGTCACCGGCGATCTGCCCTACGCGCTGGAGGAGTACAACGCCCGCCACGACCTGGAGCTGCACAGCTACGCCGGGCCCGAGGCGCAGGTCGCGGCGCTGTCGGACGATATCGCCTACAACAACCACGACCTGCACGACGGGCTGCGGGCCGAGCTTTTCAGCACCGACGAGCTGTGCGAGCTGCCGATCCTGCGCGAATGTTTCGCCGCCGTCGATCGCAAGTACCCGGGGCTGAACTACTATCGCCGCCGGCACGAGGCGCTGCGCCGCTTCTTCGGCGTGCTGGTCGAGGACGTGATCGCCGTCGCCCGCGCCAACCTGCACGACCTGGCCCCCGCCTCGGTCGAGGAGGTGCGCGCCGCGGGCCGCCCCGTCGTCGCCTTCTCCGAGCCGGTCTGGCGCGATCTCAAGCAGATCCGCTCGTTCCTCTTCACCCGCATGTACCGCGCCCCCGAGGTGGTGAAGATGCGCGCCCGCGTCACCCGCGTGGTCGAGGACCTCTTCCCCCTCTACATGGAGCGCACCGACCTGCTGCCCAAGCAATGGCGCAAGGACGTGGCCGAGGCCGGCAGCGAGACCGCGCTGGCGCGCATCGTCGCCGATTACATCGCCGGAATGACCGACCGCTTCGCCCTGCAGCAACACGAGAAGCTGATCGGGGGCGACCTGGCCAGCGCGGCGGCGGCCTCGGCGGTGCGCTGAGGCGCGGCGCCGGGGCGGGACAGATAGCCGGCTTGCGCTGCGCGGCATCCCGGGGCGGGCAGGGGGCTGTCTGCCCCCTCTGGCGCCAGGGGCGCCATTCACCCCCGAGAGTATTTGGGGCGAGATGAAGGGGATCCGCGCGTGCCGGGCGCGGCGCGGCATTGATCGCCCGGCGATCTGTGCTACACCGCGCCGCGAAACCTCAGGATGGACCCCATGAACCTCTTTTCCGACATGCGCGATGCGGTGCTGACCGCGCTGGCCGCCATGCAGGCCGAGGGCGCGCTGCCCGCTGATCTCGATTTCTCCAACGTGGCGGTGGAGCCGCCCCGCGATCCGCTGCACGGCGACATGGCGACCAATGCCGCCATGGTCCTGGCCAAGCCGGCGAAGATGAAGCCGCGCGACATCGCCGAGGACCTGGCCGCGCGGCTGCGGGCCGACGCGCGGGTCGCCGAGGCCGACGTGGCCGGGCCGGGCTTTCTGAACCTGCGGCTGGCGCCCACGGTCTGGCGCGACGTGCTGCGCGAGGTGCTGACCCTGGGGCGCGACTTCGGCCGCTCGGAGCTGGGCGCGGGCAAGAAGGTGAACGTGGAATACGTCTCGGCCAACCCGACGGGGCCGCTGCACGTGGGCCACACCCGAGGCGCGGTCTTCGGGGACGCGCTGTGCTCGCTGCTGGATTTCGCCGGCTTCGACGTGACGCGCGAGTATTACATCAACGACGGCGGGGCGCAGGTCGATGTCCTCGCCCGATCCGTCTACCTGCGGTATCTCGAAGCGCACGGTCAGGACGTGGCCTTCGAGGACGGCACCTACCCCGGCGACTACCTGATCCCGGTGGGCGAGGCGCTGAAGCAGAAGGTCGGCGCGGCCTACGTGGACCAGCCCGAGGATGTCTGGCTGGCCGAGGTGCGCGAGTTTGCGACCGAAGCGATGCTGGACCTGATCCGCGAGGACCTGAAGGCCCTGGGCGTGGAGATGGACGTCTTTTTCTCCGAGAAATCGCTCTACGGCACCGGGCGGATCGAGGCGGCGCTGGAGGCGCTGAAGGCCAAGGGGCTGATCTACGAGGGCGTGCTGGAGCCGCCGAAGGGCAAGACGCCCGAGGATTGGGAGCCGCGCGAGCAGACGCTCTTCCGCTCGACCGCGCATGGCGACGACGTGGACCGCCCGGTGATGAAATCGGACGGCAGCTGGACCTATTTCGCCCCCGACATCGCCTATCACTACGACAAGATCGAACGCGGCTTCGACGCGCTGGTGGATGTCTTCGGCGCCGACCACGGCGGCTACGTCAAGCGGATGAAGGCGGCGGTTTCGGCCCTGTCGGACGGGCGGGTGCCGCTGTCGATCATGCTGACGCAGCTGGTGAAGCTCTACAAGAACGGCGAGCCGTTCAAGATGTCCAAGCGCGCCGGCACCTTCGTGACCTTGCGCGACGTGGTCGACCAGGTGGGCCCGGACGTGACGCGCTTCGTCATGCTGACGCGCAAGAACGACGCGCCGCTGGACTTCGACTTCGACAAGGTGCTGGAGCAATCGAAGGACAACCCGGTCTTCTACGTGCAATACGCCCATGCGCGCGTCTGCTCGGTGCTGCGCCGGGCCGCCGAGGCGGGGATCGACGTCTCGGACGCGGCGCTGCAGCAGGCCGACATGGAGCAGGTGGGCCACGAGGCGGAGCTGGCACTGGCGCGCAAGATCGCCGAATGGCCGCGCCTGGTGGAGATCGCCGCGCGCGCGAACGAGCCGCACCGGGTGGCCTTCTACCTCTACGATCTGGCCAGCGAGCTGCACGCCCTGTGGAACCGCGGCAACGACCAGCCGGAGCTGCGCTTCCTGCAGGAGGATGCGCCGGACACCAGCCGGGCGAAAATCGCCCTGGCGCGGTCCGCCGCGGTTGTCATTTCGGCCGGCCTTGGTATCTTGGGCGTGACCCCGGCGGAAGAGATGCGATAACAAGTCGCGCCGCCGCCGGACAGGGCAGAGCAGAAGCCCGGCGCCGCCCGCGCCGGGGCAGCGAGGCAAGAATGGCGGAATACACCCTCGAAGGGACCGGGGGCGCGGCTGAAGCTGCGCCGGCGCGTCCGGTTATCGCGACCTGGGCCAACTGGGTCGGGGCCGGGGTTTCCCTGGCGTTGATCGCCGGTGTCGGCGTTTGGGGCTACAAGCTGCTGGTGCGCGATGTCAGCGGCATCCCGGTTGTGCGCGCGGCCGAGGGGCCGATGCGCGTCGCCCCGGCCAGCCCCGGCGGGCAACCGGCCGCGCACCAGGGCCTGGCGGTCAACGAGGTTGCCGGCAAGGGCACTGCCGCCGCGCCCTCGGACCGGCTGAAACTGGCGCCGATGGGCGCGCAGCTGACCGACGAGGACCTGCCCAAGGCCAGCCTTCTGCAGATGGTCCGCGCCGAGGCCGCCCAGTCGATCGAGGCCGCCCGCGCCGAGGAAGAAGCCGCGCAAGCTGCCCCCGGCAACGCCGCCTCGGGCCTTGCCGCCACCGGCGCCAAGACCGTCACCGCGCCGCAAAGCACGCAGGACGCCATCGCCGCCGCGGTGGCCGAAGTGGCCGGCGCCGGCGAGGAGGCGGGCAGCGACGCGCTGGAGGCGCCGGTGCAGACCGCGGCCCTGGGCGGCGTCGTCTCGCCGCGCCCGCGCACCCGTCCCGAGGGGTTGGCCGCGCGTCCCGTGGTTCCCGCCAGCGCGCCGCAGCCCAGCGGCCCGCGCGAGGTCGATCCCGCCAGCATCCCGCCCGGCACGCGCCTGGTGCAGCTGGGCGCCTATGAAAGCGCCGAGGTGGCGCGCGCCGAATGGGCCCGCTTCGCGCAACGCTTCGACGCCTATCTCGACGGCAAGGACCGGGTGATCGAGAAGGCCAGCTCCGGGGGGCGCACCTTCTACCGGCTGCGCGCCATGGGCTTTGCCGATCTTTCGGATGCGCGCCGCTTCTGCGCCGCCCTGGTGGCCGAGAACGCCGATTGCATCCCGGTGACGACACGATGAGCGCCGCGTTCGGCGCCGCGATCTATGGCTGCGCGGGGCCGAAGCTGACGCCGGAGGAACGCGCGTTTTTCGCGCAGAGCCGGCCCTTCGGGTTCATCCTCTTCGCCCGCAACCTGGAGACGCCCGCCCAGATCCGCGCGCTTTGCGACGAGTTGCGGGACGCGGCGGGGCACGCGGCGCCGATCTTCATCGACCAGGAGGGCGGGCGCGTGCAGCGTCTGCGCCCGCCGCTGGCCACTGCCTTCCTGCCGCCGCTGGAGGAAGCGCAAATCGCCGGGGGCGAGGCCGCGCAGGCCTTCTACCTGAGGCACCGCATCATCGCGGCCGAGTTGATGGCCCTGGGGATCGACGGCAATTGCGCCCCGCTGGCCGATATCGCCCGCGACGCCACCCACCCGGTGCTGCGCAACCGCTGCTACGGCACCGACCTCGACAGCGTGGTGCGCCTGGCCTGGGAAGCGGCGCGGGGCCTGTCGGAGGGCGGCGTTCTGCCGGTGCTCAAGCACATCCCCGGGCACGGGCGCGCGCGCCTCGACAGCCACCTGGCGCTGCCGCGCATCGCCGCGCCCGAGGAGGCCCTGCGGGACGAGGATTTCGCCGCCTTCGCGCAGCTGTCCGACCTGCCGCTGGGCATGACCGCGCACCTGGTCTACGAGGCGATCGACCCGGATCGCCCCGCCACCCAGTCGCCGCGGATGATCGAGCTTGTTCGCCGGCAGATCGGCTTCGACGGGCTGCTGATGACCGACGACATCTCGATGGAGGCGCTGGACGGCCCGGTGGCGCAGCGGGCCAGGCTGGCGCTGGCCGCGGGGTGCGACCTGGTGCTGCACTGCAATGGCGAGCTGGCCGAGATGCAGGCCATCGCCGAGGTCGCCGGCACCCTGGGCACCGCCGCGCAGGCGCGGGCCGACCGGGCGCTCGCCGCACGGCGCGATCCGGGGGATGTTGACATAGAGGCGCTGCGCGCCAAGCATGAGGACCTGTTGAACAGGCAGGGCCATGACGGACGAGCAGGCCAGTTTTGAGGCGCTGACGGGCGGGCGCACCGCGCGGGACGAGGCCGCGCAGCGCGTGGCCGACCGGCTGGCGGCCGAGGCGCTGATCGTCGACGTGGACGGCTACGAAGGCCCGCTGGACGTTCTGCTGACCCTCAGCCGGACCCAGAAGGTGGACCTGCGCCGCATCTCGGTGCTGGAATTGGCGCGGCAATACCTGGCATTCGTCGAACGCGCCAAGCAACTGCGGATCGAGCTGGCCGCCGACTACCTGGTCATGGCGGCCTGGCTGGCCTTCCTGAAATCGCGCCTCCTGCTGCCCCCCGACCCCGAGGAAGAGGGGCTTTCGGGCGAGGAGATGGCCGCGCATCTTGCCTTCCAGCTGGAACGGCTGCAGGCCATGCGCGACGCGGCGGCGCAGCTGATGGCGCGCGACCGGCTGGGGCGGGACTTCTTCGCCCGCGGTGTGCCCGAACGGGTCGAGCGGGTGCGCCGCATCCGCTATACCGCCACGCTGATGGACCTGATGCAGGGCTATGCCCGGCTGCGCACGCGGGACGAGTTTCGCCCCTTCGTGCTGGACCGGGACCATGTCTTCACCATGGAACAGGCGCTGGAGCGGATGCGCGGGCTGATCGGCTTTGCCGGGGTCTGGACGGACCTGTCGTCCTACCTGCCCGAGGGGTGGGAAAGCGATCCGCAGCGCCGCCGCTCGGCCACCGCTGCCACTTTCGCCGCCAGCCTGGAGTTGGCCAAGGAAGGCCGGGTGGAATTGCGCCAGTCGGAAACCTTTGCCCCGATCGAATTGCGCCGGAAGGAGGGCCGCGATGGATGAACGTAGCGAGGCGCAGGCCGCCCGGGCCTCGGACACCGCGCCGGAGACCGGGGCGGAGGCTCACGTGCAGGAGGCGGAAGAGGCCGGACCCTCGCTGTTCGAGGCGCCGCCGATGGGCGAGCAGGAGCGCATGGTCGAGGCGGTGCTTTTCGCCAGCGCCGAGCCGGTCAGCGTGCGCGACCTGGAGGCCCGCCTGCCGCATGGCTGCGATCCGGCCGAGGCGCTGGCGCGGCTGCGCAAACGCTACGAGGGGCGGGGCGTGCGGCTGGTGAAGGTGGGCGATGCCTGGGCCATGCGCACTGCGCCGGACCTGGGCTGGCTGATGCAGCACGAGGTCGAGGAGGTGCGCAAGCTCTCGCGCGCGGCGATCGAGACGCTGGCCATCATCGCCTATCACCAGCCCGTCACCCGCGCCGAGATCGAGGAGATCCGCGGCGTCTCCGTCAGCCGCGGCACGGTCGACCAGCTGCTGGAGATGGAATGGATCCGCTTCGGCCGCCGCAAGATGACCCCGGGCCGACCGGTGACCTTCGTGGTGACGCAAACCTTCCTTGACCACTTCGGGCTGGAAAGCGCGCGCGATCTGCCGGGCCTGAAGGAGCTGCGCGCCGCCGGGCTTCTGGACAACCGCCCGCCGGCCGGTGTGGTGCCGGGCCCCGAGGCCGAGGACGAGACCGCCGAGGAAAGCCCCGAGGGCCAGAGCGAACTTTTCGAGGATTAGGCCCGGGGATATGCGCCGGGGCCGGGGCGCAGGGACGGGCAGGGCGGCCCGCGCCGCGGTGCGTCAGCCTTGCGCGAAGTGCTTGGAGAGTTTCAGCCCCTGGCCCTGGTAGTTGCTGGCGATCCCCGCGCCGTAGAGGGTGCGCGGCCGCTCCGACATCCGCTCGTAGACCAGTCGGCCGACGCCCTGGCCATGCTCCAGCACGAAGGGCGCCTCGTGGCAGCGCACCTCCAGCACCCCGCGCGCCCCGGCGCCGCCGGCGGCGTCATGGCCGAATCCCGGGTCGAAGAAGCCGGCGTAATGCACGCGGAACTCGCCCACCACCGCCAGGTAGGGTGCCATCTCGGCGGCGTAGTCGGGCGGGATGTGCACCGCCTCGCGGCTGACGAGAATGTAGAAGGCGCCGGGGTCGAGGATCAGCCGCCCGCGGGTGCTGCGCAGCTCGTCCCAGAAATCCGCCGGGTCGTAGGCGCCGAGGCGGTCCAGGTCGATCACCCCGGTATGCGGCTTGGCGCGGTAGCCCAGAAGATCGCCCTTCTCGGGCCGCAGATCGACCGAGAA
>JBPEXR010000532.1:0-1891 GCA_052031355.1 Paracoccaceae bacterium | reverse complement strand
CGTAGGCCCCGGTCTTGCGCGGGCGGTCCGCCCTGACCTCCTCAAGCGCAACCGGCGCGCTCAACCACAGGTCGATTCGCGCCGCGCCTCGGGGGCCCTGTCGGCCCGCCGCCCGGCCCGGCTTTCCGCCCTGCCCCGTCCGGGGTCCGGGGGCTTCAGCCTTTCGCTGCTTCCCGCGCGGTCGCTGCACCGTCGCCGGTTTCGGCGCGCGCAGGGTCGAACGGGGTCACGGCGGTCTGTCCGGGGGCCGGGTCACCGACCCGCATGATTTCCCAATGTAGCGTTATTCCGCTGTGCTGGAAAACCTTTTTTCGCACTTCCTCGCCCAATCCTTCGAGGTCCGCGGCGCTGGCGCCATCGGCGTTGGTCAGGAAGTTGGGGTGCTTTTCGTTCATCACCGCCCCGCCGCGGCGGAAACCGCGCAGGCCGGCGTCGTCGATCACCTTCCAGGCCTTGAGGTCGTGCACGTCGTCCGCCCGCCCGGTCGAGCTGTGCCCGGCGGGGTTGCGGAAGGTCGAGCCGGCGGTGCGATCGCGCGTGGGCTGTGTTTCGTCGCGCTTGGCGAGCTGCTCTTCCATGCGCGCCTCCAGCTCGGCCGGTGCGCCCGCGGGAGGGGCGAAGGTGGCGCTGGTGATGACGCAGCCCTCGGGCAGGTCGGTCTGGCGGTAGCGGAAGTTCAGATCCTCCGCGCGCAGGGTGATCGCCTCGCCCTGCCGCGTGATGGCGCGCGCCTCGACGAAATGATCGGCGGTATAGGTGCCATAGCAGCCGGCGTTCATCCGCACCGCGCCGCCAATGGCGCCGGGGATGGTGCGCAGGAAGGTCAGGTCCAGCCCCGCCGCCGCGGCCTTGCGCGCGACATGGGCATCCAGCGCGGCGGCCCCGGCGGTGACGCGGCCCTCGCCGATCTCGATCCCGTTGAAGCCGCGCCCCAGCCGGATCACCACGGCGCGCAGGCCGCCGTCGCGCACGATCAGGTTGGAGCCGACGCCCATCGGGAAGACCGGCACCGCGGGATCGAGCGCGGCCAGGAACCCGGCCAGGTCCTCCTCGTCCGCCGGCTGGAACAGCCAGTCGGCCGGCCCGCCGACGCGCAGCCAGGTCAGCCCCGCCATCTCGCGTCCCTCGGTCAGCTTGCCGCGCACTTCAGGCATCTGCATCATGTCGCCTCACTTGTCGTTTCGCCCAGCGGGCCAGGCGGATCACCGGCCAGCGCAGCATCGACATGCCGGCCAGCATCACCAGGAACCCGACCCAGGGCCCGTTCTGGAAGGTCACATAGCCCAGGATCGGGATTCCGACAGCGATCAGCAGGTAGGCCAGCCGCCAATGGTTGTCGCGCGAGGGGAACATGGCGGCGAGGTTGGCCCCCAGCCCCCAGAAACAGGCGAGCACCAGCGAGAGGCTCACCGCCCCGCCCCTAGCCGCGCAGCCGCGCGGGCAGGTTGTTCGCCCAGGTGCTGATGGTGCCGGCCCCGAGGCAGACGACCATGTCGCCCGGCGCCGCCTGTTCGCGCACCAGCCGTTCCAGGTCGTCCTCGCCCAGGATGGCGCGGGCGTGGCGGTGGCCGTGTCGGATCAGCCCGGCCACCAGGTCGTCGCGCTCGGCCCCCCTTATCGGGTCCTCGCCGGCGCCGAAAACCTCGGCGATTGCGACGACGTCGGCCTCGTGGAAGCAGCCGCAAAAATCGTCGAACAGGGAGCTGAGACGTGAATAGCGGTGCGGCTGGTGCACTGCGATCACCCGGCCCTCGCAGGCCTGGCGCGCGGCCTTCAGCACCGCCGCGATCTCCACCGGGTGGTGGCCGTAGTCGTCGATGATGGCGACGCCGTTCACCTCGCCCACGCGTGTAAAGCGGCGGTTGACGCCCTGGAACGCGGCCAGCGCGTC
>JBPEXR010000531.1:0-2532 GCA_052031355.1 Paracoccaceae bacterium | reverse complement strand
CCCCCGCTGGGGCGGAACCGCGGCGCGTCAGACCGGCTTGGCGCTCGGCTCGCTCAGCCCCTCCAGGACCTTCAGGGGACGGGCGCGCACCCGCTCGCCCGGCGGCAGCGGCGCATGCACGCGCTTGGTCGCCTCGACCATCAGCACGCCGCCGATCACCGGCAGCGAACGGCCCATGCGCTCCCACATCGGGCCGGTCTTCATCCAGAACCGCTTTTGGCTGGGCGGCTGGTGCAGCACGGCGCGATGCGCCTCGGGCATGAAGTTGTGCTGGCGCAGCTGCGCCTCGATCTGGCCCAGCGTATAGGGCCGGCCGAAGCCGAAGGGCGTGGCATCGCTGCGCGACCACAGCCCGCCGCGGTTGGGCACGATGAACATCGCCTTGCCGCCCGGCCCCAGCACGCGCCAGCATTCGTCCAGCAGGGCCGAGGGCTGCTCGGAGGTCTCCAGCCCGTGCATGACCACCAGCTTGTCGACATGGCCGGTCTCCACCGGCCAGGCGGTCTCGTGGCACAGGACCGAAACGTTGGGCTTGCCCGCCGGCCAGGGCATGACGCCCTGCGGGCCCGGCATCAGGGCCACCACCCGGCGCGCCTCGGCCAGGTAGGGGCGCAGCAGCGGCACCGCGAAGCCGAACCCGGCGACCGACTGGCCCTTCGCCTCGGGCCAGAGGCGCAGCAATTCGTCACGCACGGCGCGCTGCGCGGCCCGCCCCAGGGTCGAGCGGTAGTAGAAGTTGCGCAGATCCTGCACGTCGAGATGCATTGCGCCCGGTCCCGCCTCGCTTAAGTCTTGGGGGAGGATAACAGCGAAAAGGCGAATGACCATGCCCCTCGAAATCGTCACCGTCCCCTGCCTGACGGACAATTACGCCTACCTCGCCCATGACCCGGCCAGCGGCACCACCGCGCTGGTCGACGTGCCCGAGGCCGCCCCGATCCTGCGCGCCGCCGAGGAGCGCGGCTGGTCCATCGACGAGGTGCTGATCACCCACCACCACCCCGACCACGTGCAGGGGCTGGACGAGATCCGCGACGCCTTCCCGGCGGTGAAGGTGCTGGGCGCGGCGGCCGATGCGCACCGCCTGCCGCCGCTGGACCGCCAGCTGGCCGAAGGCGATGCCGTGCACATCGGCGAGGAGGCCGGGCGCGTCCTCGACGTCTCCGGCCACACGGTGGGGCACATCGCCTTCCACTTCCCCGCCAGCCACGCCGTCTTCACCGCCGACAGCCTGATGGCGCTTGGCTGCGGGCGCCTGTTCGAGGGCGACGCGCAGACCATGTGGCAGAGCCTTTCGAAGCTTGCCGCCCTGCCCGGCGAGACCTGGGTCTATTCGGGGCACGAGTACACCCAGGCCAATGCCGCCTTTGCGTCAACTATTGAACCGGGCAACGCGGCGCTTAAATCTCGTATTGAAGAGATCGAGAAAACCCGCGCCACCGGCGCCCCAACCGTTCCGTCCCGCCTCAGCACAGAGCTTGAGACAAACCCGTTCCTGCGCCCCTCCAGCGCAGAGGTGAGGCGCGCCACCGGCCTTGGCCCGGAGGCCTCCGACGCGGAGGTTTTCGCCGAGGTACGCAAGCGCAAGGACGCCTTCTGAAGCCAAGGGACGCAGCCCTGCATCACTCACGGCTTTTGTGAATGGGATTGAAGAGAAATCGCTTGAAGCGCGGGCCGGATCGACCAAACTTTAAGACTATGAGGCCTAGGTTGGTCAGGGGGATCCTCCCCCGTCCGGCCCCGATCAGAGGAGCACCAAACAGTGCCTTCATTCTCCAACACCCTCGAGCAGGCAATTCACTCCGCATTGGCGCTGGCCAATTCGCGGTCGCATGAATTCGCGACCCTGGAGCACCTGCTGCTTGCCCTGATCGACGAGCCTGACGCGGCCCGCGTGATGAAAGCCTGCAGCGTCGATACCGAGGACCTGCGCCAGACCCTGGTCGAGTTTGTCGACGAGGACCTGAGCAACCTCGTCACCGACATCGAAGGCTCCGAAGCGGTGCCGACCGCCGCCTTCCAGCGGGTGATCCAGCGCGCCGCCATCCATGTCCAAAGCTCCGGCCGGACCGAGGTGACGGGCGCGAACGTGCTGGTCGCCATCTTCGCCGAGCGCGAGAGCAACGCCGCCTACTTCCTGCAAGAGCAGGACATGACCCGCTACGACGCGGTGAACTTCATCGCCCATGGCGTCGCCAAGGACCCCGCGTTCGGCGAGCAGCGCCCGGTCACCGGCGCCGCCGAGGCCGAGAGCGAGGGCGCGACCGTGAACGAAACCTCGGGCGGCGAAGCCAAGGAATCGGCGCTGGCCAAGTATTGCGTCGACCTGAACGAGAAAAGCCGCAAGGGCGACGTGGACCCCCTGATCGGCCGCGAGGGCGAGGTCGAGCGCTGCATCCAGGTGCTGTGCCGCCGCCGCAAGAACAACCCGCTGCTGGTGGGCGATCCGGGCGTCGGCAAGACCGCCATCGCCGAGGGCCTGGCCCGCAAGATCGTCAAGGGCCAGACGCCGGAGGTGCTGTCCAAGACCAC
>JBPEXR010000530.1:0-9328 GCA_052031355.1 Paracoccaceae bacterium | reverse complement strand
ACCGGCACCTTCAGCTTCTCTGCCGCCCAGTCGAGGGTCGCGGGGTCGGCGCGCTCCCCGGCGAGGAACAGTGCCCGCAGGCCGGAGGTGTCGTAGCGCCCCAGGTGCTCCGCCTCGGGGTCCTCGCGCCGGATCGCGCGGAAGGCCGTGGGCGCGGTGAAAAAGACCTTCACGTCGTGCTCGGCGATCACCCGCCAGAAGGTGCCGGCGTCGGGGGTGCCGACGGGCTTGCCCTCGAAGACCACCGAGGTGCAGCCGTGGATCAGCGGCGCGTAGGCGATGTAGCTGTGCCCCACGACCCAGCCGACGTCGGAGGCCGCCCAGAAAACCTCGCCCGGCCGGGCGCCGTAGAAATTCTCCATCGTCCAGTCGAGCGCAACGAGGTGCCCGCCGGTGGGGCGCACCACGCCCTTGGGCGCGCCGGTGGTGCCGGAGGTGTAAAGGATATAGGCCGGGTGCATCGCCTCGACGGGTTCGCATTCGGCGGGTGTCGCCTCGGCCAGCGCCGTCTCCCAGTCGATGTCGCGCCCCTCGCGCAGCTCGGCGGGCTGGTGCGCGCGCTGCAGCACGATGGCGAAGTCGGGCGCATGGCGTGCCTCGGCCAGCGCGCCGTCGACCAGCGGCAGGTATTCGACCGTGCGCCCCGGCTCGATCCCGCAGGAGGCGGTGATCAGCGCCTTGGGCCGCGCGTCGTCTATGCGCACCGCCAGTTCGTTCGAGGCGAAGCCGCCGAAGACCACCGAATGGATCGCCCCGATCCGCGTGCAGGCCAGCATGGCGACGACCGCCTCGGGCACCATCGGCATGTAGATGATGACGCGGTCGCCCTTGCCGACGCCGCGCGCCTTCAGCGCCCCGGCAAGGCGGGCGCATTTGTCCTGCAGCTCGGCATAGGTCATGCGGGTGATGCTGCCGGTCACCGGGCTGTCGTGGATCAGTGCCACCCGTTCGCCGTGGCCCGCCGCGACGTGGCGATCGACGGCGTTGTGGCAGGTGTTGAGCTGCCCGTCCGCGAACCAGTCGGCCAGCCCGTCCGCCCGCGGGGTGATCGCGCGGCTCGGCGCCACCGCCCAGTCGATCTTGCGGGCGGCCTGCATCCAGAAGCCCTCGGGGTCGCGGCGCCAGGCCGCGTAGGTGTCACGATAGCGCATGCCGGTCCTCCTCCCTGTGCGGTGGGGTGACGATAGGCAGAGGCGGGGCAGGGGGCAAGCGGCGGCACCGGGGCGCGGCGCAGGCGGCGCTGCGCGCAGGCGGGGGCGAGGTCGGCCTTCACGAAATCGCGCGCACGGATGAATTGCGACACCGCGGTCGCGAACGGCGTGTCGCGACTCGGGGGACGGCGGTAGGCAAAGGGAAGGCGGGGCATTTCGCCCCGCCGCGCAAAGAAGGCTCGCACCATGGGCGACAAGAAACCCGCCAAGAAATCGGCAAACGCACCGAAGCCCGGCACCCGGCCCGCCGGCAAGTAACCCCCCTGATCAGAGGGTCGACCGCCGTCCGGTTTCCCAGCCGGGCGGCGGTCTTCGTTTGCGCCGCGCGCCCGCCTAACTGTAGTGCGCCACCGGCGTGCCGGCGATGGCGGCCATGTTCAGCAGCCCGCGCGCGGTGATCGCCGGCGAGACGATATGCGCGCGGTTGCCCATGCCCATCAGGATCGGGCCGACCTCCAGCCCGCCGCCTTTCATTTTCAGGATGTTGCGCACCCCCGAGGCCGCGTCGGCGTGGGCGAAGATCAGCACGTTGGCCGCCCCTTCCAGCTTGTTGCCCGGGAAGACGCGCTGGCGCAGCTCGGGGTCGAGGGCGGCGTCGATGTTCATCTCGCCCTCGTAGGTGAAATCCACCTTGCGCTGGTCCAGCAGCTCCATCGCCGCGCGCAGGCGCCGCCCGGTGTCGCACGACAGACTCCCGAACTGGCTTTGCGCGCAAAGCGCGATGTTGGGCGCCAGGCCGAAGCGGCGCACATGGCGGGCCGCGCCCATCACCGTCTCGGCGATCTGCTCGGGCGTGGGCTCGGTGTGCACATGGGTGTCGGCGATGAATAGCGGGCCGTCCTCCAGGATCATCAGGCTGAGGGCGCCATGCGGGTGGTGGCGCGCATCGCCCAGCACCTGCTGGACGTAGTTCAGATGCCAGGAATATTCGCCGAAGGTGCCGCAGATCATGCTGTCGGCCTCCTCGCGGTAGACCATGACGGCGCCGATGGCGGTGGTGTTGGTCCGCATGATCGCGCGCGCCAGGTCCGGGGTCACGCCGCGGCGGGCCATGATCTCGTGGTAGGTGCCCCAGTAGTCGCGGTAGCGCGGGTCGTTCTCGGGGTTCACGATGTTGAAGTCGCGCTCGGGGCGGATCTCCAGGCCCATGCGCTCGCAGCGCATCTCGATCACCTCGGGGCGGCCGATCAGGATGGGCTGCTCGGTCGTCTCCTCCAGGATGGCTTGCGCCGCGCGCAGCACGCGTTCGTCCTCGCCCTCGGCAAAGA
The DNA here is from genome assembly GCA_052031355.1 of Paracoccaceae bacterium. Taxonomy (GTDB): domain Bacteria; phylum Pseudomonadota; class Alphaproteobacteria; order Rhodobacterales; family Rhodobacteraceae; genus JBPEXR01. The sequence goes on along the minus strand of JBPEXR010000530.1, from coordinate 6,849 downwards.
CGATGCGGCGGCTGGCGGTGGCGGCGGCCTCGAAGACCGGGCGCATCAGCAGCGCGGACTTGTAGACCGAGGCTTCCAGCCGCTCGCGGTAGGCCTCGATATCGTCCAGCGGGCGCGCGGCGACGCCGGTTTCCATCGCCGCCTGCGCAACGGCGGTGGAGACCACCGCCGATAGCCGCGGATCGAAGGGCTTGGGGATCAGGTAGTCGGCGCCGAAGGTCAGCTGCTCGCCCTGGTAGGCGGCGGCGGCCTCGGCGCTGGTGGTGTGGCGCGCAAGCTCGGCGATGCCTTCGACGCAGGCGATCTTCATCTCGTCGTTGATCTCCGTCGCGCCGACGTCGAGGGCGCCGCGGAAGATGAAGGGAAAGCACAGCACGTTGTTGACCTGGTTCGGGAAATCCGACCGGCCCGTCGCGATGATCGCATCGGGCGCCACCTCGCGCGCCAGGTCGGGCATGATCTCCGGCGTGGGGTTGGCGAGGGCGAAGATGATCGGCTTCCGGGACATCTGGCGCACCATCTCGGGGCTCAGCACCTCGGGGCCCGAAAGGCCCAGGAAGAGGTCCGCGCCCTCGATCACCTCGTCGAGGCTGCGCTTGTCGGACGGCTGGGCGAAGGCCGCCTTTTGCGGGTTCATGTCCTCGGTCCGGCCCTCGTAGACCAGCCCGTGAATGTCGCACAGCCAGATGTTCTCGCGCTTGACGCCCAGCTTGACCAGCATGTTGAGGCAGGCGATGCCCGCCGCCCCGCCGCCGGTGGAGACGACCTTGATCTCCTCGAATGTCTTGCCCGCGACGCGCAGCGCGTTGGTGGCCGCGGCGCCGACGACGATCGCGGTGCCGTGCTGGTCGTCGTGGAACACGGGGATGTTCATCCGCTCGCGGCAGATCTTCTCCACGATGAAGCAATCGGGGGCCTTGATGTCCTCCAGGTTGATGGCGCCGAAGGTCGGCTCCAGCGCGCAGACGATCTCGGCCAGCTTCTCGGGGTCGCTCTCGTTCAGCTCGATGTCGAAACAGTCGATGTCGGCGAACTTCTTGAAGAGCACCGCCTTGCCCTCCATCACCGGCTTGGAGGCAAGCGCGCCGATGTTGCCCAGCCCCAGCACCGCGGTGCCGTTGCTGACCACCGCCACCAGGTTCCCGCGCGAGGTGTAGCGCGCCGCGTTGGCCGGGTCGTCCTTGATCTCCAGGCAGGCCTCGGCCACGCCCGGCGAATAGGCGCGGGCCAGGTCGCGCCCGTTGGCCAGCGGCTTGGTCGCGCGCACCTCCAGCTTTCCGGGCTTCGGGTTCTCGTGGTAGAACAGCGCCGCCTGGCGCAGCGTCTCGCGGGTGCTGTCGGTCATCGCTTCCTGCCCTCCGGGGATTTGGTTTGGTATTAAACAATTGCTGGCGGGCGGGAAAGGTCGCAGCGGCAAGAAGCGCCTTTCGCCGGGGCGCGGGTAATCGGCCTTGACCCGGCGCGGGTGCTTGCATTAAGCCCGCGCGCTACCCAACATGGCCCCACCTGCCGGGAGACAGACATGGACCTTGCCCAAGCCGCCGCGGCGGCGCGCGACAACGCCTACGCGCCCTATTCGAAGTTCCGCGTCGGGGCGGCGCTGCGCAGCCCCTCCGGCGCCATCTACGCCGGCTGCAACGTCGAGAATGTCGCCTACCCGGAGGGCACCTGCGCCGAGGCCGGCGCCATCGCCGCCATGGCCGCCGCCGGCGAGCGCGAGATCGCCGAGATCTACGTCGTGGCCGACAGCCCCACGCCGGTGCCGCCCTGCGGCGGCTGCCGCCAGAAGATCGCCGAGTTTGCCAAGGGCGAGACCCGCGTGACCATGGCCGCCCGCGACGGGACCGAGCGCACCGTCACCGTGGCCGAGCTGCTGCCCGGCGCCTTTGGTGCAGACCACATGGACGGCGCATGACCGACAGCGCCCAGATCGACGCACGCGGCGTGCTGGCGCGCCTGCGCCGGGGCGAACGCCCGGACGCCGAGGAACTGGCCTGGTTCGCCCGGGGGCTGGCCTCCGGCGCCGTCTCCGACGCCCAGGCGGGGGCCTTCGCGATGGGGCTGTGCCGCGCCGGGCTCGATGCCACTGGGCGCACCGCGCTGACGCTGGCGATGCGCGACAGCGGCGAGCGGCTGGCCTGGGACCTGCCGGGGCCGATCCTCGACAAGCATTCCACCGGCGGGGTGGGCGATTGCGTCAGCCTGGTGCTGGCCCCGGCGCTGGCCGCCTGCGGGGCCTATGTGCCGATGATCTCGGGCCGCGGGCTGGGGCATACCGGCGGCACCCTCGACAAGCTGGAGGCGATCCCCGGCCTGCGCACCGATGTCAGCGCGGCGCAGTTCCGCGCCGTGGTGGCCGAGGCCGGCTGCGCCATCGTCAGCGCCAGCGCCGATATCGCGCCCGCCGACAAGCGGCTTTACGCAGTGCGCGACGTCACCGCCACGGTCGAAAGCCTGGATCTGATCACCGCCTCGATCCTGTCCAAGAAGCTGGCCGCGGGGCTGGAGGGGCTGGTCCTCGATGTCAAGCTGGGCAGCGGCGCCTTCATGAAGGACCGCGCCGCGGCCGAGGACCTGGCCCGCGCGCTGGTCGCCACCGCGAACGACGCCGGCTGCCCCACCGCGGCGCTGATCACCGACATGAACCAGCCGCTGGCCCCGGCGCTGGGCAACGCGCTGGAGGTGGCCGAGGTGATGCGCGTGCTGACCGGCGCCGCAGATGGTGCGCTTCTGGACCTTTCGGCGGAGCTGGGCGGCGCCCTGCTGGCCGGCGCGGGCCTGGCCGCGGATGCGGCAGAGGGCGCGGCCAAGATGCGCGCGGCAGTGGCGCGCGGCGAGGCGGCCGAGCGGTTCGACCGCATGGTCGCCGCGCTGGGCGGGCCGCGCGACTTCTCCCGCGACTGGGCCGGGCTTCTGCCCGAGGCGCCGGTGATCCGCGAGGTGCCCGCCCCTGAGGCCGGCCATGTCGCCGCCATCGACGGCGAGGCGCTGGGCCTTGCGGTGGTCGCCCTGGGCGGCGGGCGGCGGGTGGAAAGCGACCGCATCGACCCGGCCGTCGGCCTCGACCACGTCCTGCCGTTGGGCGCGCAGGTCAGCTCCGGCGCCCCGCTGGCGCGCATCCACGCCGCCCGCCCCGAACAGGCCGAGGCCGCCGAGGCCGCGCTGCGCCGCGCCATCCGCATCGGACCCGCGCCGCAGGTGCCGCCCCTGGTCCACGCCCGCATCACCGCAGAGGACACCGCATGAGCCGCGCTTTCCTCATCGTGATCGACAGCGTCGGGATCGGCGGCGCGCCGGATGCGGACAGGTTCTTCAACGGCGACCGCCCCGATACCGGCGCCAACACCCTGGGCCATATCGCCCAGGCCTGCGCCGACGGGCGGGCCGAGGAGGGGCGCAGCGGCCCCCTGAAGGTGCCGCACATGGCGCGGCTGGGCCTCGGCGCCGCGCTGGAGCTTGCCTCGGGCATGACGCCGCCCGAAGGCCTGCGCGCCGCCCCGCAGGGCGCCTGGGGCGCGGCCACTGAAACTTCGCCCGGAAAGGACACCCCCTCGGGCCACTGGGAGCTTGCAGGCCTGCCGGTGCCCTGGGACTGGACCTATTTCCCCGACAAGACCCCCGCCTTCCCGGAAGAGCTGAGCCGCGCGGTGGCGCAGGCCGCGGGGACCAAGGGGATCCTGGGCAACTGCCACGCCTCGGGCACCCAGATCATCGAGGCGCTGGGCGCCGAGCATCTGCGCACCGGCTGGCCCATCTGCTACACCTCCGCCGACAGCGTCTTCCAGATCGCCGCCCACGAGGAGGCCTTCGGGCTGGAGCGGCTGGTCGATCTGTGCCGCGAGGTCGCGCCCTTGCTGCACGAGCGCCGCGTCGGCCGCGTCATCGCCCGGCCCTTCGTCGGCAGCGCGGAGGAGGGTTTCCAGCGCACCGCCAACCGCCGCGATTTCGCCATCGCCCCGCCGGCGCCGGTGCTGACCAACTGGGTTCAGGACGCCGGGCACAAGGTCCACGCGGTCGGCAAGATCGGGGACATCTTCTCGATGAGCGGGATCGACGCGCTCCACAAGGGCACCGACGCGCAGCTGATGGAGCATCTGCACCGGCTGGCCGGAAGCGCCGAGGAGGGCGCGCTGGTCTTCGCCAACCTGGTCGAGTTCGACAGCCTCTACGGCCACCGGCGCGACATCTCCGGCTATGCCCGGGCGCTGGAATGGTTCGATGCCGAGCTTGGCCGCCTGCTGGCGCGCCTGCGCCCGGACGATCTGCTGATCGTCACCGCCGATCACGGCAACGATCCCAGCTGGTCCGGCACCGATCACACGCGCGAGCGGGTTCCGGTGCTGTGCGCCGGCGCCGGATCGCGCGCCCTGGGCCAACTGGCCTTCGCCGATATCGCCGCCAGCGTGGCGGCCCATCTGAACGTGCCGGCCCAGGGGCCGGGAAGGAGTTTTCTATGACCGTCGCCGATCTGCCCAAGGTCGAACTGCACCTGCACCACGAAGGCGCCGCCCCGCCGGAGTTCATCCGCCGCCTGGCGGCCGAGAAGAAGGTGAACCTGAACGGCGTCTTCGACGCGGAAGGGCACTACAGCTACCGCGATTTCGTGCACTTCCTGCAGGTCTACGAAGCCGCGACGCAGGTGCTGCAGACGCCCGAGGATTTCGGCCGGCTGACCACCGCGGTGCTGGAGGAATGCGCCGAGGCCAACGTCGTCTACGCCGAAAGCTTCCTGTCGCCCGACTTCTGCGGCGGCGGCGATCTGGGCGCCTGGCGCGAATACCTCGAGGCGATCCGCGAGGCGGCCGAGGATGCAGAGGCGCGCCACGGCATCATCCTGCGCGGCGTGGTCACCTGCATCCGGCACTTCGGCCCCGAGAAGGCCAAGGACGCGGCCCGCTGCGCCGCCGAGACCGCGGGCGATTTCATCACCGGCTTCGGCATGGGCGGCGACGAGGGCAAGTTCCGCCAGGCCGATTTCGCCTATTCCTTCGACATGGCGCGGGAGGCCGGGCTGCAGCTGACCACCCACGCCGGCGAATGGGGCGGGCCGGATTCGGTGCGCGAGGCGGTCGAGGCGCTGGGCGTGGCCCGCATCGGCCACGGGGTGCGCGCCTCCGAGGATCCGCAGCTGGTGCAGATGCTGGCCGAGCGCGGCGTGGTGCTGGAGGTCTGCCCCGGCTCCAACGTGGCGCTGCGGGTCTACGACCGGCTGGAGGATCACCCGATCCGCGCGCTGCGCGATGCCGGCGTGAAGGTGACCATCAGCACCGACGATCCGCCCTTCTTCCACACCGACATGCGGCGCGAGTATACCGAGCTGGCGCGCGTCTTCGGCTGGGGGCCGGATGATTTCGCCGCGCTGAACCGGGTTGCCGCCGAGGCCGCCTTCTGCGACGAGGCGACCCGCGAGAAGGTCATGAAGAAACTGGAGCTGTCATGAGCGAACATCTGAAAATCGTCGATCACCCGCTGGTGCAGCACAAGCTGACGCTGATGCGCGAGAAATCGACCTCGACCGCCGTTTTCCGCCAGCTCCTGCGCGAGATCAGCCAGCTTCTGGCCTACGAGATCACCTCCGAGCTGAAGATGACCACCCGGCGCATCGACACGCCGATGCAGGCGATGGACGCGCCGGTGCTGGACGGCAAGAAGCTGGCGCTGATCTCGATCCTGCGCGCCGGCAACGGCCTGCTCGACGGCGTGCTGGAGCTGATCCCCTCGGCCCGCGTCGGCTTCGTCGGCCTTTACCGCGACGAGGAAACGCTGCAGCCGGTGCAATACTACTTCAAGGTGCCCGAAAGCCTGGAGGACCGGCTGGTGATCGCCGTCGATCCGATGCTGGCGACGGGCAATTCCTCGGCCGCGGCGATCGACCTGCTGAAGAAGGCCGGGGCGACCAACATCCGCTTCCTGTGCCTGCTGGCCGCCCCCGAGGGCGTCGCCCGGATGAAGGAGGCGCACCCCGATGTGCCCATCGTCACCGCCGCCCTCGACGAGCGGCTGAACGAGGCCGGATACATCGTGCCGGGACTAGGGGATGCGGGCGACCGCATGTTCGGCACAAAATAAGCCCGTCGGCGCTTTACTCGATTCGGCCTTTCGTGCATCCTCGCGGAAAAATCTTCCGGGGGAATTCGCGCATGACACCGCATCGAGCTTGCTGGGCCCTGGCCGCCCTCCTGGCCCTGGGTGCCGCACCGTTGACGGGGGGCTGGGGGCAGGCGACGGCCCAGACCCTGGCGCAGGCCGATGGCCCGGCGGAAGTGCCGCCGGCCTCTTTCACCGGCAAGCAATACGTGGACAGCCGCGGTTGCGTTTTCGTGCGCGCCGGCGTCGATGGCGCCACCACCTGGGTGCCGCGCGTGACCCGCGACCGCAAGGTCGTCTGCGGGTTCGAGCCCTCGGTCGCCAGTGCCCGGCCCGCGGCCCCCGCCGCGGCGGAGGAAAGCGCCAGCGCCGAAGCCACGCGCCCCGCCGCCCGGCCCGAGGCCGCGCCCGAAACCGCGGCCGCGCCGCTGGCGCCGAAAGCCCGGCCCGCCGCCACGGCAGAGGCAACCGCGGCCGCCCCGGCAGCCGCCGCGGCACCCGCCCCGGCCAAGCCCGCCCCGCGGGCCAAGCGGGCGCCCCGCGCCGCCGCCGCCACCGCCACCGCCACTGCTACGGCGCGGGCGCCGCAACCCGCCGCCGCGCCCCGCGCCGGCACCCCGCGCGTGGAGGGGCCGCGCCCGCTGCCGGTGATCGTGCAGTCCCATCCCATCGACCCGCGTGCCCAGGCCACCGGCGCCGCCCCGGCGAAGACGAAGGCGAAGGCGAAGACGAAGGCCGCCGCGCGTCTCCGCGCCGCCGCCG
>JBPEXR010000053.1:0-2326 GCA_052031355.1 Paracoccaceae bacterium | reverse complement strand
GGGCGGCGTTTCGCGGCGCGCCGCCCGAGGTGTGGCTCGGCGGTGACCGCCGCCGGGCTGGGAAGACCCCCCCTGACAAATTCCTTGCATCCCGGGTGGTTGCCGCTTTCCTGGGCGCATGGTGAAGTTGGTTCTTCTGCACAAGGACAATTCGACCTACGACGACGAGCTTGACGTCGTCTACGACTTCCCGCGCGCCTATCTGAGAGCGGTCAAAGAGGCGGTAGGGGACTGGATCGTCTACTATGAACCGGTGAAAGCCGGACCGCGGGGGTACTTCGCTGTCGCGAAGATTGACCGCGTGATCCCCAAGCCAGGCGTGGAAGGCCGCTACCTCGCCATGATCGAACCAGGAAGCTTTCTTCCCTTCGACCGTGAAGTGCCCCGGTTGGTGAACGGAACGCCCATGGAAACCGCATTGGCGGAGCCTGATGGCACACCGAAAAAGGGCGGCGCCGTGCAGCTCGCCGTCCGCAGGTTGCCAGAGGCGGACTTCGCCCGGATCGTCAACTTCGGGCTACCGGAGGAACTGGAAGAAATCGAGGCGACCCGCTACGACCCGCAGCCCGCGGAACTTGCCGAAGGTGCCGAAGCGTTTAAGCGGCCCGTGCTCGAACGGCTTTTGCGGCGGCCGTACCGCGAGGTCGCGTTCCGCCGGAAGGTGCGCGAGGCCTACGGGTATCGTTGCGCCATGTCCGGCCTGATGCTGCGCAACGGCGGCGGGCGGCCGGAGGTTCAGGCGGCGCATATTCGACCGGTGGAACACCATGGCAGCGATTCCGTGCGGAACGGACTTGCGCTTTCAGGCACCCTGCACTGGATGTTCGACCGCGGTTTGATCTCCGTCGCGGAGGATTGCGAGACGATCCTGGTTTCCCATAACAAGGTGCCCGGCGATGTGGTGGGGCGCCTGCTGGCACCGGGCGGAAAGCTGGTGAAGCCGAAGGACCCGCGGAACGCGCCTCACCCCAAGAACTTGCAGTGGCACCGTGAGAACGTATTCGGGCGGGCCCTCACAGAAGAGCCTGTTCCCTGGGAGACCTGAGTAGAGGCCCGGCCCTGATCGGCACGGCACAGGCGCGCGTCGCCTTCCCGGATGAAGCGGTTCGGAGGGCCTAGCTGCGCGCTTGGCGCGGCGACTGGCGGGCGCTAGGCTTCGGTCATGCTGTCCCTGCTGCGCCATCCGGTCTTCGCGCGCCTCTTCGCCGCGCAGGTCGCGGCGCTGCTGGGCGGGGGGCTGCTGACGGTGGCGCTGGGGCTTCTGGCGCATGACCTGGCCGGCGGGCGTGCCGGGCTGGTGCTGGGGGCGGCCTACACGATCAAGATGGTCGCCTATGTCGGGCTCGCGCCATTGGCGCAGGCGGCGGCGGAGCGTTTGCCGCGCCGCGCCGTGCTGGTGGGGGCGGACCTGGCGCGGCTGGCGGTGGCGCTGTGCCTGCCCTTCGTGGGCGCGGTCTGGCAGGTCTACGTGCTGATCTTCGTTCTGCAGGCGGCCTCGGCCACCTTCACGCCGGCCTTCCAGGCCTTGATCCCGGACGTGCTGCGCGACGAGGCGCGCTATACCCGGGCGCTGTCGCTCTCGCGCCTGGCCTATGACCTGGAAAACCTCGTCAGCCCGGCCCTCGCCGGCCTGGCGCTGAGCGTGATGAGCTATCACGCGCTATTCGTCGGCACCGGTGCGGGCTTCGCGGTCTCGGCGGCGCTGGTGCTGCTGACGGCGCTGCCGGCGCGGCGGGGGCGCAGCGGGCTGGGGTTCGGCGCGCGGGCGGCGCGGGGGCTGCGCCTCTACCTGGCGACGCCCCGGCTGCGCGGATTGCTGGCGCTGACCCTGACGGCGGCGGCGGGCGGGGCCTTCGTGCTGGTCAACACGGTCGTCCTGGTGCGCGCCGAGATGGGCGCGCCGGAAGAGGGGCTGGCCCTGGCGATGGCGGCCTTCGGCGGCGGCTCGATGCTGGCGGCGCTGGCGCTGCCGCGCCTGCTGGGGCGCGTGGGCGACCGGCGGGTGATGCTGGGCGCCGCGGCGGCGCTGACGCTAGCGATGGTCCTGGCGGGCCTGGCGCTGCGGATGGGCGGCTTGCGCGACTGGCCCGGGCTGCTGGCGAGCTGGGCCGTCTTCGGGGTGCTCTACTCGGCGATCCTGACGCCCTCGGGGCGGCTCTTGCGCCGGTCTTCGGGGCCGGAGGCGCGGCCGGCGCTCTTCGCGGCGCAATTTGCCCTCAGCCATGCCTGCTGGCTGGTGACCTATCCGCTGGCCGGATGGGCGGGGGTGGCGCTGGGGCTGGGCGGGGCGATGCTGGCGCTGGCGGTGCTGGCGGGGCTGGGCGTG
>JBPEXR010000529.1:0-3414 GCA_052031355.1 Paracoccaceae bacterium | reverse complement strand
GGCTTTTTCGTGCGCACATGCGTCAGCTTCATGCCGCGCTTGAAGTGCCCGGAGGCCAGCCGCACGAAGGCGACGCGGTCGCGGTGCTTGGGGTCCATGTTGGCCTGCACCTTGAAGACGAAGCCGGCCACCTTCTTTTCCTCCGGCGCGATCTCGCGCGGGGTGGCGCGCTGGACCTGCGGCTGGGGGCCGTAGCGGCCGATGCCCTCCATCAGTTCCTTCACCCCGAAGGAGTTGATGGCCGAGCCGAACCAGATCGGCGTCATATGCCCCTCCAGCACCGCCTGCGGGTCGAGCGTGGGCAGCAGCTCGCGCGCCATCTCGACCTCCTCGCGCAGCTTTTCCAGCAGCTGCGGCGGGATGTGCTCGTCCAGCTTGGGGTCGTCCAGGCCCTCCATGGCGATGCTTTCGGCCACGCGGTTGCGGTCGGCGCGGTCCATCAGCTCCAGCCGGTCGCGCAGCATGTCGTAGCAGCCCAGGAAGTCGCGCCCCATGCCGATGGGCCAGGAGGCGGGGGTGACGTCGATCGCCAGGTTTTCCTGGATCTCGTCGATGATGTCGAAGGTGTCCCGGCTTTCGCGGTCCATCTTGTTGCAGAAGGTCAGGATCGGCAGGTCGCGCAGGCGGCAGACCTCGAAAAGCTTCTGCGTCTGGCTTTCCACGCCCTTGGCGCCGTCGATCACCATGACGGCGGCGTCCACCGCGGTCAGCGTGCGGTAGGTATCCTCCGAGAAGTCGGAGTGGCCGGGCGTGTCCACCAGGTTGAAGCGGAAGTCCTTGTAATCGAAGGACATGGCCGAGGCGGAGACGGAGATCCCGCGGTCCTTCTCCATCTGCATGAAGTCCGAGCGGGTGCGCCGCGCCTCGCCCTTGGCCCGCACCTGGCCGGCCATCTGGATCGCGCCGCCGTAAAGCAGGAACTTCTCGGTCAGAGTCGTCTTGCCCGCATCCGGATGCGAGATGATCGCGAAGGTGCGGCGCCGGGCGATTTCTTCCGGCAGGTCGGGGCGGTTCGGCTGGGCGTCGAGCATGGCGCGCGTATAGGCAAGCGCTTGGTTCTTGGCAAGCAGGCGCGGGCGTGCGCGGCCCATGCTACCCCGCGCGGCCAGGGGCGGGCACAGCGGGCCGGGCTGGCCATTGCGCGGAGCTTTGCCTATGTCTGTAACCCTGCCGCCAGCCGCCGGGGACCCTGCATGAGCCAAGCCGCCGACCTTGCCCGCCAAGAACGCCGTTCGGGCCTGCGCACCATCCGCCGCGTCGGTCCCTACCTCTGGCCCGCGGACAAGCCCTGGGTGAAGCGGCGCGTGGTGCTGGCGCTGCTGGCGCTGCTGGCGGGCAAGCTGATCGCCGTGGTCACGCCGATGCTCTACAAGGCGGCGGTCGACACGCTGTCGGGCGAGGGCGTGTCCGACCTGATGCTGGGCGCCGTCGGGCTGACCGTGGCCTACGGCATGTCGCGCATCTTCGCCTCCGGCTTCCAGCAGGGGCGCGACGCGATCTTCGCCCGGGTCGGGCAGGGGGCGCTGCGCCAGCTGGCGCTGGAGACCTTCACCCACATCCACCGCCTGTCGCTGCGCTACCACATCAGCCGCAAGACCGGCGGGCTGAGCCGCATCATCGAGCGCGGCGTGAAGGGCGTGGACTTCCTGCTGCGCTTCTTGCTGTTCTCCATCGGCCCGCTGGCGCTGGAGCTGCTGCTGGTGGCCGGCATCCTCTTTTTCATGTTCGACGTCTGGTACCTGGTGGTGGTGGTCGTGACCATCGCCCTTTACGTCGGGTTCACCTTCAAGGTGACCGAATGGCGGGTGCGGCTGCGCAAGCAGATGAACGACCAGGACACCGACGCCAACCAGAAGGCGATCGACAGCCTGCTGAATTTCGAGACGGTGAAGTACTTCGGCGCCGAGGGGCGCGAGGCGGCGCGCTACGACCGCGCCATGGCGGGCTACGAGACCGCGGCCTTGAAAACCGCCTATTCGCTGGCCGGGCTGAACTTCGGCCAGGCGGTCATCATCACCACCGGGCTGATCGCGGTGATGGTGATGGCAGCGCTGGGCGTGCAGGCCGGGGCGCTGACGGTGGGCGATTTCGTCATGGTCAACGCCTACATGATCCAGATCACCATGCCGCTGAACTTTCTCGGCACCGTCTACCGGGAGATCCGGCAGGCGCTGGTCGACATGGGCGAGATGTTCGACCTGCTGGGCCAGCCGCCGGAGGTCGCCGACCGCCCCGGCGCCGGCCCGCTGCGCGTCACCGGCGGCCAGATCCGCCTGGAGGAGGTGACCTTCGGCTACGATCCCGAGCGGCCGATCCTGAAGGGCGTGTCGCTGTGCGTGGAAGCGGGGCAGACGCTGGCGATCGTCGGCCCCTCGGGGTCGGGCAAATCGACCATCGGGCGGCTGCTCTTCCGCTTCTACGACGTCACCGGGGGGCGGCTGTGCATCGACGGGCAGGACATCCGCGAGGTGACGCAAAAGAGCCTGCACGACGCCATCGGCGTGGTGCCGCAGGACACGGTGCTGTTCAACGACACCATCCGCTACAACATCGCCTACGGCCGCGACGGCGCCACCGACGCAGAGATCGAGGAGGCCGCCCGCGCCGCGCAGATCCACGACTTCATCGTCTCGCTGCCCGAGGGCTATGACACCGCCGTGGGCGAGCGGGGGCTGAAGCTGTCGGGCGGAGAGAAGCAGCGCGTCGGCATCGCCCGGGCGCTGCTGAAGAACCCGCCGATCCTGCTGCTGGACGAGGCGACCTCTGCCCTCGACACCGATACCGAGCACGAGATCCAGGGCGCGCTCGCCCGCGCCGCCGAGGGCCGCACCGTGCTGGTAATCGCGCATCGCCTCTCCACCATCGCCGAGGCGGACCGCATCGTCGTGCTGGAGGACGGACGGATCGCCGAGGCCGGCACCCATGCCGAGCTTCTGGCCCGCCGCGGCCGCTACGCGCAGCTCTGGGCCCGCCAGCAGGCGGAGGAGGCCGCGTAGGGGACGGGCCGGGGGCGGACGGTCGGGGCGTGGGCTTTGCGCGGGCTGTTGGTCTCGGGGGCGGCGTGTCTCTGCGCGGTGCTCATGCTTCACGCTGACCATTGGCCAAACGCGGACGGTGCAAACGGCATCATGTATCTTCGGTCGTTCGCTCCGCTTTAGTATGGCCCTGGGGCGGTACTCCAAGCTGGCCGAGCTTGTTCGTTGAGGGCATCAGGCAGGGCCACTGAGACCTCCGGATAGGCAGGTGCCAGCGGGCGGCGCGATACTCGCTCGCCGGGTCCTGAACGCGCTCACTTTCTTCCGCGCCAGATACATCGGGTTATCGTGAAAGGCGGCGCCTCTGAACGGCTCGCGGCGGTAATGGTTGTTGCCTGTACCTGGTAGGGGGCTCTGCCCCCTCTGGCGCTGCGCGCCA
>JBPEXR010000528.1:0-2625 GCA_052031355.1 Paracoccaceae bacterium | reverse complement strand
TTCCAGGCCCAGACCTGCTTCAGGAAGTCCTCGCGGCTGAAGTCGGTGCGGCGCTTGCCTTCCTTGGCCAGCTCGCGCTCGACGACCATCTGCGTGGCGATGCCGGCGTGGTCCTGCCCGGGCTGCCACAGCGTGTCGTGGCCGCGCATGCGGTGCCAGCGCACCAGGATGTCCTGCAGCGTGTTGTTGAAGGCATGGCCCATGTGCAGGCTGCCGGTGACATTCGGCGGCGGGATCATGATCGAGAAGCTCTCGGCCCCCGGCTTGGCGTTCGCGCCGGCCTTGAAGGCCCCGGCCTCTTCCCAGCGGGCGTAGAGCCGCGCCTCGGCCGCGGCGGCGTCGAATGTCTTGTCCATGCTCATGGAACGTCCCCGTATCTCGTGTCGCGCCTCCTTTAGCGAATGTGCGCGTGAAGGGGAAGGCGGGCCCGCGGGCGGCGCGGCGGCGCACCGCCTCAGGCCCGGCGGTCGAGCTTGGTGGATAGGTGAATGAGGCTTTCGGAGCTGCGCACGCCCTTCGTCTCCCCGATCCGGTCGAGCGTGTCGTCCAGCGCCTCGGTAGTGCCCGCGGCCAGCTGCACCACAAGGTCCACCCGGCCGGAGACCGTGTGCACCGCCTCCACCTCGGGCAGGGATTTCAGGCGCGCCAGCACGGCGGGGCCGGCGCGCGGCTCGATCGCCACCAGGGCGGTGGCGCGCAGCGCCGGGCGCAGCGCCGCGCCGGGCCGCAGCGTGTAGCCGGCGATGGCGCCCTGCGCCTCCAGCCGGTCGATGCGCGCCTGCACGGTGGTGCGCGCGACGCCCAGCTTGCGCGCCAGCACCGCCACCGGGGCGCGGGCGTTCTGCGCCAGCAGGGCGATCAGGGCGCGGTCGGTTTCGTCAAGCTGCATGGGAACCTCGTCAGATCGACGAAAGTTTCCCCCATATCGTACGAAACGTCACGGGCTTTCGACAGCCGGCCGGACAAACTTGTCCCAAAGTGGCACCAAGACCCGAGGGAGCAGTCGAACATGCGCGATCACCACACGCTCTGGCCCAGCCCGCAGGCCCATATGGCCCGCACCGCCCCGGACACCCCCACGCTCTACTTCGCGCCGGCCCAGTTGCGGCGCACCGCGGCGCTTTTCACCGAACATTTCCCGGGCCTTGTGACCTACGCGGTGAAGGCGAACGACGCGGCGATGGTCCTCGACAACCTCGTCGCCGCGGGGCTCGATTGCTTCGATGTCGCCTCGCCGGCGGAAATGGCCATGGTGCGCGCCGCCTGCCCCGGGGCGGTTCTGCACTACAACAACCCCGTGCGCTCGGCGGCGGAGATCGCCGCGGCCAAGGACTTCGGCATCGCCTCCTGGTCGATCGACTGCCGGGGGGAGCTGGACAAGCTGGGCGATCTGCCCGCCGGCACGGAAATTTCCGTGCGCCTACGCCTGCCGGTCAAGGGCGCGGCCTACGACTTCGGCGCCAAGTTCGGCGCCGACCCCGAGGAGGCCGCCACCCTTCTGGCGGAGGTCGCGCGCCGCGGGCTGGTCCCGGCGATCTGCTTCCACCCCGGCACCCAATGCGCCGACCCCGAGGCCTGGGCCGCCTATATCGCCGCCAGCGCCGAAGTGGCCCGGCGCGCCGGCGTCACGCTGGCGCGGCTGAACGTCGGTGGCGGCTTCGCGGCGCACCGCGGCGCCGGTCCCGCGCCCTGCCTGCACAGCATTTTCGCCCGCATCGCCAGCGCAACCGAGGCGGCCTTCGGCGCGCAGGCGCCCAAGCTGCTGTGCGAGCCTGGCCGCGCCATGGTGGCCGAGGCTTTCGCTCTGGGTCTGCGCGTCAAGGCGCTGCGCCCCGATGGGTCGATCTTCCTCAACGACGGGATCTACGGCGCGCTGGCCGAGGCGCGCGACATGGGCACGCCGGAGCGGCTGCGCGTGCTCTCGCCCGAGGGCCAAGCGCGCACCGGCACGCCCCAGCCCCGCGCCGCCTTCGGGCCGACCTGCGATTCGCTCGACCGTCTGCCGGCGCCCCTCGCGCTGCCCGCCGACATGGCCGAGGGCGATCACCTGCTGATCTACGGCATGGGCGCCTATTCCTCGGCCCTCGCCACGCGCTTCAACGGCTTCGGCCCGGGCGAGACGATCACCGTGGAAAGCCTCGGGGCCTGAAGCGGCACCGCCCCCGCCCGGCTTCATCTCGCCCCAAATACTCTCGGGGGTGAATGGCGCCAAAGGCGCCAGAGGGGGCAGACAGCCCCCTCCATCTGCCGAACGCCTCCGCGCCGGCAAAGACCGCCCGCCCACTGGACACCCCCGTCCCTCCCGCTAGTCTCGCCCCGAACAGGGGAGGCGCGCATGGAAAAGTTCGGGCAAAGCCAGTCGGTCAAACGGACGGAGGACCTGCGGTTCCTGACCGGGCAGGGCGCCTACGTGGACGATATCGCCCCCGCCGAGGCGCTGCACATGGCGGTGCTGCGCGCCCCCGTCGCCCATGCGCGCATCACCGCGCTGGACGTGACCGAGGCGCGGCAGGCCGAGGGTGTCGCCCTGGTGCTGACCTATGCCGAGCTGGAGGCCGCCGGCCTGGGCGGGACCATGCGCGCCACCACCGTGACCAACCGCGACGGCACCTCGGGCGCGGCACC
>JBPEXR010000527.1:0-1953 GCA_052031355.1 Paracoccaceae bacterium | reverse complement strand
GCGTCGCGCAGGCGGTTGCAGGCCTCCTCGACCCGGGCACGCTGGGTGGCGAAGTTGAAACGCAGGAAATGCGCGCCGCCCTGGCCGAAGGTGTCACCGTGGCTGGCGGCGATGCGCGCCTGACCCTCGACACGAGAGAGGACTTCCGCCGGGGTCATGCCGGTGTCCGTGAAGTCCGCCCAGGCGAGGTAGGTCGCCTCCAGCTCCATCGCGCGCACGCCGGGGATGGCGTTCAGCGCAGCGTTCAGCAGGTCGTGGTTGCCCTTGAGATAGCGCATCAGAGCATCCACCCATTCCGCGCCTTCGGGACTGTAGGCGGCGGTCATCATGTGCAGCCCGAAGGAATTGGGCGACAGGCCCATCGCCGCCATGCGCCGCGCGAAGGCGTTGCGCAGCTTGTCATCCGGGATGATGACGTTGCCGATATGCGCGCCGGCCAGGTTGAAGGTCTTGGTCCCGGCGGTCATCATCACGATCCGGTCCAGCGCCTCGGGCGCGGCGACGGCCATCGGCGTGTGCTTGTGCCCCTCGAAGACCAGGTCGGCGTGAATCTCGTCCGAGACCAGCACCAGGTCGTGGCGGGCAGCGAAATCGGCGATGGCGCGAAGCTCCTCCGGGGTCCAGACGCGGCCACCGGGGTTGTGCGGCGAGCAAAGGACCAGCATCCGCTCCGCCCCGGTCATCTGCGCGTCGTAGGCTTCGAAATCGAGGGTGTATCGACCCTCTTCCAGCTTCATCTCGCATTCCACCACCTCGCGCCCGGCGGCGCGGATCACCCGGTAGAAGGCGTGGTAGACGGGGCTGAACAGAACCACCTTGTCGCCCGGGCGGGTGAAGGCGTCGACGCACATCGCGGTGCCGTTCACCAGCCCGTGGGTGGAAAAGATCCACTCCCGCTCGACCGCCCAGCCGTGGCGGGCCTGCATCCACCAGCGGATCGCGTCGAGGTAGGGACCATCGTCGCCGAAGTAGCCGAAAACGCCGTGATCGGTGTAGTCGCGCAGACGCTCGCGCACCACCTCGGGCGGGCGGAAATCCATATCGGCGACCCACATCGGCAGCCCGTCCGCCGCCGGCACGCCGTAGAGTTTCTCCATCGCGTCCCATTTCGCCGAATGGGTGCCCCGCCGTTCGATGATCTCGTCGAAATTCATGTCTGTCTCCCGTTCACGGGGCGCGACGTTAGGCGATCTGCGGCGGGGCGCAAGGCTTGTTGCACCGCTGCCGGGCCTCGCTTACATGGTGGCCATGAAACGCCCGATCCTGATCCACCCCGACCCGCGCCTGAAAAAGGCCTGCGCGCCCGTGCCCGATCTCTCGGACGCGTTGCGCGCGCTGGCCGACGACATGCTGGAGACGATGTACGACGCCCCCGGCATCGGCCTGGCCGCGCCGCAGATCGGGGTGCTGCAGCGCCTGATCGTGCTGGATTGCGCGCGCGAGGAAGAAGCGCCGGCCCCGCTGGTGATGTTCAACCCCGAGGTCCTGAAATCCTCTGACGAGACAAGCGTTTACGAGGAGGGGTGCCTGTCGATCCCCGAGCAATATGCCGAGGTGACGCGCCCGGCCTCGGTGCGCGTCGGCTGGCTGGACCGCGACGGCAACCCGCAGGAGCGGGATTTCGAAGGCCTCTGGGCCACTTGCGTGCAGCACGAGATCGATCACCTGAACGGCAAGCTTTTCATCGATTACCTCGGCCCGATGAAGCGGCAGATGATCACGCGCAAGATGGTCAAGCTGAAACGCGAGCAGGCCCGGGCATGAGCCGGCCGATCCTGCGCTGGCCCGATCCGCGCCTGTCGCAGACTTGCGCGCCTGTGGGCGATGCCGACATGCGCGCCCTGGCCGAGGAGATGCTGCAGATCATGTACGCCGCCCCGGGCCGCGGCCTGGCCGGGCCGCAGATCGGCGTGATGCAGCGCATCTTCGTGATGGATTGTCAGTGGAAGGAGG
>JBPEXR010000526.1:0-15481 GCA_052031355.1 Paracoccaceae bacterium | reverse complement strand
GTCGCCGCGAAGAAGGCCGTGCTGGCGCCGATGAAGGTGACCAGGGCCAGCGCTTCCGGCGCGTATTCGAAGAGCGGCGACATGCGGCAGACCAGGAAGACGCCCGCGGTCACCATGGTGGCGGCGTGGATCAGCGCCGAGACCGGCGTCGGGCCTTCCATCGCGTCGGGCAACCAGGTGTGCAGCAGCAGCTGGGCCGATTTGCCCATCGCGCCGATGAACAGCAGCACCGCCAGCACGTTCGAGGCCGTCCAGTCGCGCCACAGGAAGTGCAGCTGCGTCTCGGCCAGCTGCGGCGCGGCGGCGAAGACATCGTCCATCTGGATGGAATCGACCATGTAGAACAGGCCGAAGATCCCCAGCGCGAAGCCGAAATCGCCCACCCGGTTGACCACGAAGGCCTTGATCGCCGCCGCGTTGGCCGAGGGCTTGCGGTAGTAGAAGCCGATCAGCAGGTAGGAGGCGACGCCCACGCCTTCCCAGCCGAAGAACATCTGCACCAGGTTGTCGGAGGTCACCAGCATCAGCATCGCGAAGGTGAAGAACGACAGGTAGGCGAAGAAGCGCGGGCGATAGCTCTCGTCCTCGCGGAAATTCTCGTCATGGGCCATGTAGCCCATGGAATAAAGGTGCACGAGCGCCGAGACCGTGTTGATCACGATCAGCATGATCGCCGTCAGCCGGTCGAGGCGGATCGCCCAGTCGGTCGCCAGCGTGCCGCTTTCGATCCAGCGCAACAGCTGGATCTGGCGCGTCTCGCCGTCGAAGCCCAGAAAGACCACCCAGGACAGGATCGCCGCCAGGAACAGCAGCAGCGTGGTGACCCATTGCGCGCCCTTGTCGCCGATGATCCGCCAGCCGAAGCCGGCGACCAGCGCCCCGACCAGGGGCGCGAAAAGGATGATGCTTTCCATCGGCTCAGCCTTTCATCACGTTGACGTCTTCCACGGCGATCGTGCCGCGGTTGCGGAAGAAGCAGACCAGGATCGCCAGGCCGATCGCCGCCTCGGCGGCGGCCACCGTCAGCACGAACAGCGTGAAGACCTGCCCCACCAGGTCCCCCAGGAAGCTGGAGAAGGCGACCAGGTTGATGTTCACCGACAGCAGCATCAGCTCGATCGACATCAGCAGGATGATGACGTTCTTGCGGTTCAGGAAGAGGCCGAAGATGCCGATGACGAACAGCGTCGCCGCCACCGTCAGGTAATGTTCCAATCCGATCATTCTGTCCCTCCGGGCGATTACCCGTTGAAATATTTCCCTGCGGCGCGCCCCGCGCGAGGCGGGCCCACCGCGGCCGCGGAGCTTGCGCCGCGGCCCCTGTTCAGAGCCCCTGCCCCGGCTTGACGTCGCGCAGCTCCATCGCCTTGGCCGGATCGCGATACATCTGCGCCAGCACGTCCTGCCGCTTGATGTCCTTGCGGTGGCGCAGCGTCAGCACGATCGCCCCGATCATCGCCACCAGCAGGATCAGCCCCGCCAGCTGGAACAGCAGGAAGTACTCGTCATAGAGCAGCACGCCCAGGGCGTGGGTGTTGTGCACCTCGGCCACGATGGGCGCGGCGCGCTGCGCCTCGGCCACGTCGGCGGTCTGCCAGGCCCCGAAGGCGAAGGCGAACTGCATCAGCAGGATCACCCCGATCAGCAGCGCCAGCGGCATGTACTTGGCCATCTCGGCCTTCAGCTCGGCGAAATCGACGTCGAGCATCATCACCACGAAGAGGAAGAGCACCGCGACCGCGCCGACGTAGACGATGATCAGCAGCATGGCGACGAATTCGGCCCCCAGCAGCACGAACAGCCCGGCCGAGCTGAGAAAGGCCAGGATCAGCCACAGAACCGAATGCACCGGGTGGCGGCTGATCACCGTGAACAGCCCCCCGGCAATGGTGCTGAGCGCGAAGAGGTAGAAGGCGAATACGCTCATGTCTCTTTGTCCTCACTGTCTTCCGTCACCTGCCGCGCCAGCTCCAGCGCACGGGTCACGGCGGGTATGCCGGCAAAGGCCGACATCTGGCCGATCGTCTCGGCGATTTCCTGTTTGGTGACGCCCGCCTCCAGCAGGTGGCGCACCGTCATTCGCAGCGCGGTATCGGCCTGCGCGCCCTGCATCGTCAACCCCGCAAGCGTCAGAAGAAGCCGGGTGCGGGCATCCAGCCCGCCGGGGTTGAGCGTGCGCCCGAAGAGCATTTCCATCCACTCCGCCGACATCGTCGGCCAAAGCTTCTCGAACCCTTGCGGCGTGAAGCTTTCCATCGCCGGGTTCATGGCCTTCGCCATCTCCCGGGCCTGGGCCATCATCGCCTCGAAAGGGTTGCGCGGATCACTCATCGGTAGGGGGCGTCCAGCTCGAGGTTGCGGGCGATCTCCGCCTCCCAGCGCTCGCCGTTCTCCAGAAGCTTTGCCTTGTCGTAGTAAAGCTCTTCCCGGGTTTCGGTCGAGAACTCGAAGTTCGGCCCCTCGACGATGGCATCGACCGGGCAGGCCTCCTGGCAGAAGCCGCAGTAGATGCATTTCGTCATGTCGATGTCGTAGCGCGTGGTGCGGCGGCTGCCGTCGTCGCGCGGCTCGGCATCGATGGTGATGGCCTGCGCCGGGCAGATCGCCTCGCACAGCTTGCAGGCGATGCAGCGCTCTTCCCCGTTGGGGTAGCGGCGCAGCGCGTGCTCGCCGCGGAAGCGCGGGCTCAGCGGGCCCTTCTCGTGCGGGTAGTTCACCGTGGCCTTGGGCCCGAAGAAGTACTTCAGCCCCAGCTTGAAGCCCTGGAAGAAGTCCGCGAGCAGGAAGTACTTGGCTGCCCGGCCGTAATCGATCTGCGTCATGTCAGCCCCCAATCGCCCAGCGGGCATAGGCCCCGCCGAAGGCTTCGAACTTGGCAAGGAAGGCCACCAGGACGACCCAGACCAGCGACATGGGCAGGAAGACCTTCCAGCCCAGCCGCATCAGCTGGTCGTAGCGGTAGCGCGGGGTCACGGCCTTCACCAGTGCGAAGACGAAGAAGACCATGAGCATTTTCAGAAGCATCCACAGGATGCCGTCGGGCAGCCCCGGGATGGGCGACAGCCAGCCGCCGAAGAAGAGCAGCGAGACCAGGGCGCACATCAGCACCATGGCGACGTATTCGCCGATCATGAACAGCAGGAAGGGTGTCGAGGAATATTCCACCTGGTAGCCGGCCACCAGTTCCGATTCCGCTTCCGGCAGGTCGAACGGCGGGCGGTTCGTCTCGGCCAGGGCGGAGATGAAGAACAGGAACAGCATCGGGAAATGCGGCAGCCAGTACCAGCTGAAGAGGCCCCAGTCGCCGTCCTGCGCGCGCACGATGTCGCCGAAGTTCATCGACCCGGTGGAGATGATGACCCCGATGATGATCAGGCCGATCGACACCTCGTAGGAGATCATCTGCGCCGCCGAGCGCAGGCTGCCCAGGAAGGGATACTTCGAGTTCGAGGCCCAGCCGCCCATGATCACGCCGTAAACCTCGAGCGAGGAGATGGCGAAGACGTAGAGGATGGCCACGTTGATGTCCGACAGCACCCAGGTGTCGTTGAACGGAATCACCGCCCAGGCGATCAGCGCCATGACCAGGCTGATCAGCGGCGCCAGCAGGAAGACGGCCTTGTCGGCACCGGCGGGGAAGATCACTTCCTTGACCACGTATTTCAGCAGGTCGGCAAAGCTTTGCAGCAGGCCGAAGGCGCCCACGACGTTGGGCCCGCGCCGCATCTGCACCGCGGCCCAGACCTTGCGGTCGGCGTACAGCAGGAAGGCCAGCGCCACCAGCAGCGGAAGCACGATCGCGAAGATCTGCGCGACGATCAGCAGGCCCTGGCCCAGCGTGGTCGTTGTAAAGAAATTAATCATGGATCCTCACACCATCGGTATTCCATTTTCCGCGCAATCGGCGGCGACGACTTCGGCGTCCAGTTTGCTCGAGCCCGCGGGCATGGCCGGCGAGATGGTGTAAACCGCATCTGCGCGCCAGAGGCCAGCCTCTTCGGCGATAATCGTGCGCAAATGCCGGGCAAATCCGTAGCCGCGGATCAGCGTGTACTGGGCGGCGGCGCAGCGGGCGTAGCTTTCGGTCGCGGCGCGCGCCGCCTCGGCGCCCTGTCCGCGCGCCGGGCGCAGCGCGACGCGGAAGTTCACCAGATCGCCGTCCAGCAGCCGCGTCTCCACCCCCATGTAGCTGGGCGCCGGCGCCGCCGGGCCCGCGGTGCCCCCCGCCTGCGCAGCCGCCGCCGCGCCCGCGCCCCGATCCGAGGCGCAGGCCGGCAGCGCCAATAGCGCCGCAATCCCGGCCAGGCGGGCCGGGGATATGCGCGCGGGGCTGCGCATTACTCGGCCGCCAGCGTCTCTTGCGCGCGGGCCTTGGCGCGGGCCGAAAGCTCGGCCATCAGCGCGCTGGCGCGGGCGATCGGGTTGGTCAGGTAGAAATCCGCGATGGCGTTGCGGAAATCGGCCTTGCCCAGGCTCCCGGCCTCGACCGGCTGCCAGGTGTTCTCGGCCACCTCGTCGATCTTGCCCAGGACCGGCGCGGCCTTGACCAGCGCCTGGCGCAGCTGCGGCAGCGAGTCGTAGGGCAGCTTGGCGTCCATCTCGCCCGAGAGCGCGCGCAGGATGGCCCAGTTCTCCTTCGCCGCGCCCGGCGGGAAGGCGGCGCGCAGCGCCAGTTGGGGACGGCCCTCGGTGTTGACGAAAAGGCCCTGCTCCTCGGTATAGGCGGCGCCCGGCAGGATCACGTCGGCACGGTGCGCGCCGCGGTCGCCGTGGCTGCCCTGGTAGATGACGAAGGGGCCGCCATCTTCGCCGCGGGCAATCTCCACCTCGTCGGCGCCGAGGTTGTAGATGACATCCGCCCCGTCCATCGCGGCGTCGAGCCCGCCCTCGGCGGTGCAGCCGACGTCCATCGCGCCGACGCGCGAGGCGGCGGTGTGCAGAACCATGAAGCGCGACTCGGTCGCCTCGGCGAAGCGCATGGCGTGGCCCAGCACGGCCGCGCCATCGGCTTCGCGCAGCGCGCCCTGGCCGACGATGACGATCGTGTCCTTGCCCAGGGCATCCTTGTGGTCGCCCTCGCCCAGCTTCTCCAACGCGGCGCGGTCGGTGCCGAGGTGGATATACTCGTAGGTCAGATCCGCCGCCTCGCCGACGACGCCGATCTTGGCGCCGTTCAGCCAGGCCTTGCGGATGCGCGCGTTCAGCACCGGCGCCTCGACGGCCGGGTTGGTGCCGATCAGCATGATCGCCTTGGCGGTGTCCAGGTCTTCGACGCGCGCGGTGCCGACGTAGCCGGAGCGGTTGCCCGCCGGCAGCTTGGCGCCATCGGTGCGGCATTCCACGGCGCCGCCCTGCCCTTCGATCAGCTGCTTGAGGGCGAAAGCCGCCTCGACCGGGGCCAGGTCACCGACCAGGCCCAGGGGCTTTTTCGCGCCGCGCAGCGCCTCGGCGGCCTTGGCCAGCGCCTCGCCCCATTCGGCGGGGCGCAGCTTGCCGTTCTCGCGCAGGTAAGGCTTGTCGAGGCGCTGGCGCCGCAACCCGTCCCAGACGAAGCGGGTCTTGTCGGAGATCCATTCCTCGTTGGTGCCGTCGTGGTTGCGCGGCAGGATGCGCATCACTTCGCGCCCCTTGGTATCCACCCGGATCGAAGAGCCGAGCGCATCCATCACGTCGATGGATTCGGTCTTCGTCAGCTCCCAGGGGCGGGCCTTGAAGGCATAGGGCTTGGAAACCAGCGCCCCCACCGGGCACAGGTCGATGATGTTGCCCTGCAGGTTCGATTCCAGCGTCTCACCCAGGTAGGAGGTGATCTCCGCATCCTCGCCGCGGCCGGTCTGGCCCATCTTGTAGGTGCCGGCCACCTCGGTGGTGAAGCGCACGCAGCGGGTGCAGGAGATGCAGCGCGTCATGTGCGTCTCGACCAGCGGGCCGAGGTCCAGGTCCACCACGGCGCGCTTCGGCTCGCGGTAGCGGCTGAAGTCGACACCATAGGCCATCGCCTGGTCCTGCAGGTCGCATTCGCCGCCCTGGTCGCAGATCGGGCAGTCGAGGGGGTGGTTGATGAGCAGGAACTCCATCACCCCCTCGCGGGCCTTCTTGACCATGGGCGAATTGGTCCGCACCTGCGGCGGCTGGCCCTCGGGGCCCGGGCGCAGATCGCGCACCTGCATCGCGCAGGAGGCCGCGGGCTTCGGCGGGCCGCCGACGACCTCGACAAGACACATCCGGCAGTTGCCGGCGATCGACAGCCGCTCGTGGTAACAGAAGCGGGGAATCTCGATCCCGGCCACTTCGCAGGCCTGGATCAGGGTCATGGCCCCGTCGACTTCGATTTCTTGACCGTCGATGTTGATCTTGCGCAGGTCGGACATGGGTCTCACTTTACTTTC
Source organism: Paracoccaceae bacterium (assembly GCA_052031355.1). Classification (GTDB taxonomy): domain Bacteria; phylum Pseudomonadota; class Alphaproteobacteria; order Rhodobacterales; family Rhodobacteraceae; genus JBPEXR01. The sequence continues at coordinate 9,092 of JBPEXR010000526.1, read as the reverse complement.
AGAAGGGCGCCGATCTGGCTGCCCTTGGCGATTTCCCGACGCCCCAGCGCGCAAAGCGCCCCGGGTTCGGATTGGTTGACGCCCTGCGCCTCCAGCCAGGCTTCGCCGCGGGCGCGCATGCGCTTCTTTTCCTCTTTCGAGGTCACGTAATCCTCGATCTCGTCCTCGGTGTAGCCCAGCTCGCGCGCGCGGCGCTCCAGGCTGCTGATGTAGCCGAGGGCCCGGAACATCCGGGCCGAGATGTCGTCGCATTCCTTGCGGATCTCGTCCGCGATCCCGACGGCGAGCAGCCCGTCGTCGATCTCCCGCACTTCGCGCAGGGGCGGCTTGCCGCCGTCGGCGGTGGCCAGGGCGGGACCGGCCGCGAGGCCGAGGGCGATAAGGGCGCTGATTGCATGCCGCATGAAGGGGCTCCTTTGACATTGGCGCGCGGCTGGGGCCGCGCCGGTGCCCAGCAAGCTAGCCCGCGGCGCCGTCATGCAATGACCTGCGCCCACGGGCGCGGATATCCGCCGCTTCTCAGCCACCCGTGCAGGTCCCCCGGAAGGTCACGACATCACCGGCGACGGGCAGCGCGCCCGCCGGGGCATCGGGGCCGATGTCCCAGTCGATGTCGCTGTTGCCGAACTGCGCGACGCAGTATTTCACCGCCTCGTAACGGCCCGCCTCGCGCGCGCCGGTCAGGCCCTGGCTGACGGGGCGCACGGTGATCACCACCTCGCGCCCCTCGGGGCCCAGGCTGGCCTGGCGCGCGTCGTAATAGGCGCCGTCGAAGGCGATACGCTCTTCCCCGGTCAGGGCCGCGCAGCCCGACAGCGCCAGCGCGCCCAGAAGATATGCCGCGTGCCGCATGGCGATCACTCCGCCGCCACGGCCGGGCGGGTGCGGCCGCGCTTGTGCTTGATGCGGTCCTCGATCTCGTCGCGGAAGTGCCGGATCAGGCCCTGGATCGGCCAGGCCGCCGCATCGCCCAGGGCGCAGATCGTGTGGCCCTCGACCTGCTTGGTCACGTCCAGCAGCATGTCGATCTCCTCGGGCTCGGCATCGCCGCGCACCAGGCGGTCCATCACCCGCATCATCCAGCCGGTGCCCTCGCGGCAGGGCGTGCACTGGCCGCAGCTCTCGTGCTTGTAGAACTTCGACAGCCGCCAGATCGCCTTGATGATGTCGGTCGACTGATCCATCACGATCACCGCCGCGGTGCCCAGGCCCGACTTCTGCTCGCGCAGCCAGTCGAAGTCCATGATGGCGTCCTTCATCACGCTGCCCGGCAGCAGCGGCACCGAGGAGCCGCCCGGGATCACTGCCTTGAGGTTGTCCCAGCCGCCGCGGATGCCGCCGCAGTGCCGGTCGATCAGCTCTTCGAAGGTGATCGACATCTCCTCCTCGACCACGCAGGGGTGGTTGACGTGGCCGGAGATGGCGAAAAGCTTGGTCCCGGCGTTGTTGGGACGGCCGAAGCCAGAGAACCATTCGGCGCCGCGGCGCAGGATCGTCGGCACGACCGCGATGCTCTCGACGTTGTTCACCGTCGTCGGGCAGCCGTAGAGGCCCGCGCCCGCCGGGAAGGGCGGCTTCATGCGCGGCATGCCCTTGCGCCCTTCGAGGCTTTCCAGAAGGGCTGTTTCCTCGCCACAAATGTAGGCCCCGGCGCCGTGGTGCAGGTAGATGTCGAAATCCCAGCCCGAGCCGGCGGCGTTGCGGCCCACCAGGCCCGCGTCATAGGCCTCGTCGATGGCGGCTTGCAGGGCCTCGCGCTCGCGGATGTATTCGCCGCGGATGTAGATGTAGCAGGCATGCGCGTTCATCGCGAAGCTGGCGATCAGGCAGCCCTCGATCAGCGTGTGCGGATCGTGGCGCATGATCTCCCGGTCCTTGCAGGTGCCGGGTTCGGATTCGTCGGCGTTCACCACCAGGTAGGCGGGGCGGCCGTCGCTTTCCTTGGGCATGAAGGACCACTTCAGGCCGGTCGGGAAACCCGCGCCGCCACGGCCGCGCAGGCCGGAGGCTTTCATTTCCTCGACGATCCAGTCCCGCCCCTTCTTCAGGATGTCCGCGGTGCCGTCCCAGTGGCCGCGCGCGCGGGCGCCGGCAAGGGTGCGGTCGTGCATCCCGTAAAGGTTCGTGAAGATCCTGTCCTGATCCTTCAGCATTCGATCACCCTTCGTTGTCCCGGCGCTTGCGCCAGATCTGATACGTCACCACCAGCGCCCAGAACAGCGCCGCCAGCACCGCCAGGTCCACAAGCAAGGCATAGCGTCCCGCCAGCCCCAGCTTCGGCCCCAACCATTGCGCCACCAGCCACAGGGTCATGGACCCGGCGATCACCATCGCCACGATCCGACCCTGACGCGCCAGTGCCGCGTCCTTATCCCTGTCCCCCGGCATCGCGTCTCAGCTTTGCGCGCCGGTTTGCAGAACCTTCGCCTGCTCCACCCAGGCGTCCCGGCTGACCCGTCCCTTGAAGCCGGCCAGGTTGTCGTCCATCCAGGCCACTTCCTCGGGGCCCCATTCCGCGATCTGGGCGAAGTGGTAGATGCCATGCGCGTTTAGCATGGCCTCCAGCTTCGGCCCGACGCCCTTGATCCGCTTCAGATCGTCGGGCTGGCCCTCGGGCGCCTTCACCCCCTCGGGGCGGCGCGGCGCGGCGCCATCGGCGCGGGCTTCGGGCGTCGTCTCGGCCTCCGAAGCACCGGCGTCAGCCGTTGTCGCCTCCTCGGCCGTCTCGGCCTCGGGACGGGCCTCGGCCTGCGAGGCGCCCTGCCCCGTCAGCCCGGCGGCGGGCGGGGTGGCGGGCGCCGGCTCGGCCAGGCCCTCGTACTCGGTGACGGAAGGCGCGGCCTCCTCGTCCTGCGGGGCGGGCACCGGGCGGGCGCCCTCGGCGGGATGCGTCGCGGCGGCCGCCAGGCCCGCGTGTTCCGCCTCGCGCGCCTCGCCGGCGCTGCAGAAGTTGCGCAGAAGCACCGGACCCAGGATCACCGCCGCGGCGATGCCCAGGAGAAGCGCCACGATCAGCCAGACCACCTGCGCCAGCAGCCAGGCGAGCACGATCCCGGCCAGGGCGGCGACACCCCAGCAGGTCATTTCGCAGGTGCGGTTCGATGTATCCTCGGTCATGGCGTTCTCCTCGTGTCCAGGGGCTGCAAGCCGCCTTGTAACACGAATGGAAAATTACGTCTCTTTCCGCGCGAGTTCCCGCGCCTGGGCCACCCATTCGTCGCGGCTGGCCCGGCCCTTGAAGGCGCCCAGGTTCTCGTCGACCCAGGCCACGTCCGCCTCGGACCAGTTGGCGATCTGGTCGAAGTGGTAGAAGCCCAGCTCGTTCAGCTGCGTCTGCAGCTTGGGGCCGACGCCGCGCAGCTTCGTCAGATCGTCGGGCGCGCCGCCGCGCGGGGCGTCCAGCGCCTCGGGCCGGGCGCCGGGCTTGCCGGCATCGCGCGGGCCCTGCGGCGCGGTCTTGGAGGCCGGCGCCTCGGGGCTGGCGGCGGCGCTGGCGCCCTTCGGCGTCTCGTCCGGGCGGCCGGTGCCGCGCGCCTCGGCCTGGCGCTTGTCGATGCCGGTGGCATCGGCGCTGTGACCTTCGGAAAGCACGGGCTCATGCGGGGTCGGCGCGGCGCTGCCACCCTTGTCGGAGCGGTCCTGCCAGGGCGTGATCAGCGGCACCTCGCTGCCGTCGATGCGCTTGACCGTGTCGCCGATATCCACCGCCAGCTGGACCGAGGCGTTGTGCTTGGTGCGCCCGCTGTCGAACTCTTTCAGCGAGGTCAGCCCGCCCAGCGGCTCGGAGGCGTAGCGTCCGTTCTGCGGGCCGGGCACCGGCACCTCGCCGGCGGCCAGCGCGTCGATGATCTCGGCCAGGCGTTCGGCGGTCAGGTCCTCGTAGTAATCCTTGCCGATCTGGGCCATGGGCGCGTTGGCGCAGGCGCCCAGGCATTCGACCTCCTCCCAGGAGAACTTGCCGTCGGCCGAAAGCGTATGCGGCTTCTCGGCGATCTTCTCGCGGCAGACGCCGATCAGGTCCTCGGCGCCGCAGATCATGCAGGAGGTGGTACCGCAGATCTGGATATTCGCAACGCTTCCAACGGGTTTGAGCTGGAACATGAAGTAGAAGGTCGCCACTTCCAGCGCCCGGATATAGGCCATGCCCAGCATGTCTGCGACATGTTCGATCGCCGGGCGGGACAGCCAGCCTTCCTGCTCCTGCGCGCGCCAGAGCAGCGGAATGATGGCCGAGGCCTGCCGGCCCTCGGGGTACTTCGTGATCTGCGCCTCGGCCCATTTCTGGTTCTCGGGCGTGAAGGCGAAGCTGGCGGGTTGGTCAGGGTGAAGTCGGCGAAGCATCGATCAGTCCTTGGTGGTCCGGGCCCCGGCCCCGGGGGCTGCGGCGAAATGTGGTGCAGGCAGTGTCCGCCGGCGCATTACCGGTCGATCTCCCCGAAGACGACGTCCATCGTCCCGATGATCGCGGCGACATCGGCCAGCTGGTGGCCGCCGGCGACATGGTCCATCGCCTGCAGGTGCAGGTAGCCGGGGGCGCGCAGCTTGGCGCGGTAGGGCTTGTTGGTCCCGTCCGCCACCAGGTAGACGCCGAACTCGCCCTTGGGCGCCTCGACCGCGGCGTAGACCTCGCCCTCCGGGACGTGGAACCCTTCGGTGTAGAGCTTGAAGTGATGGATCAGCGCTTCCATCGAGGTCTTCATCTCGGCGCGGCTGGGCGGGGTGATCTTGCCGCGGGCCAGCACGTCGCCCTTCTCGTGGCGCAGCTTCTCGCAGGCCTGGCGGATGATATGCGTCGACTGGCGCATCTCCTCCATGCGGACGAGGTAGCGATCGTAGCAATCGCCGTTCTTGCCCACCGGGATCTGGAATTCGAACTCGTCGTAGCACTCGTAGGGCTGGGCGCGGCGCAGGTCCCAGGCCAGGCCCGAGCCGCGCACCATGACGCCGGAAAAGCCCCAATCCTGGATATCCTGCTCGGTCACCACGCCGATGTCGACGTTGCGCTGCTTGAAGATCCGGTTCTCGGTCAGCAGCCCGTCGATGTCGTCGATGACGGCGGGGAATTCCTGCGCCCAGGTGTCGATATCCTCGATCAGCTCGGGCGGCAGGTCCTGGTGCACGCCGCCGGGCCGGAAGTAGGCCGCGTGCAGGCGCGCGCCGCAGGCCCGCTCGTAGAAGATCATCAGCTTCTCGCGTTCCTCGAAGCCCCAGAGCGGCGGCGTCAGCGCGCCCACGTCCATGGCCTGCGTGGTGACGTTGAGAAGGTGGTTCAGAACGCGGCCGATCTCGGAATAGAGCACGCGGATCAGCTGCGCCCGGCGCGGCACCTCGACGCCCGTCAGCTTCTCGATCGCCAGGCACCAGGCATGCTCCTGGTTCATCGGCGCGACGTAGTCCAGCCGGTCGAAATAGGGCAGGTTCTGCAGGTAGGTCCGGCTTTCCATCAGCTTCTCGGTGCCGCGGTGCAGCAGGCCGATGTGCGGGTCACACCGCTCGACGATCTCGCCGTCCAGTTCCAGCACCAGGCGCAGCACGCCGTGGGCCGCCGGGTGCTGCGGGCCGAAGTTGATGTTGAAGTTGCGGATCTTCTGCTCGCCCGTCTGGGCGTCTTCGAAACCTTTGGAGCCGTCCATCACAGGTTCTCCCGTTCTTGCAGCCGTGCGGCCATCACCCAGAGCAGCACCAGCGGGCCGAAGGGAATGACCGCGGCGAAGGCCCAGTTGGCGTTGATCCCGAAGTGCGGCAGCAGCTTGCGCAGCGGCACGATCGTCAGGATCGACACGATGATGAAGACGATCATGCCCATTACTTGGCCTTCGCCTCCGGCTTGGAGACATGGCCGTCCGGCGCCGTCTTGTCGTCGCCGGGCAGGATGTACTCGGCCCCTTCCCAGGGCGACATGAAGTCGAACTGGCGGTATTCCTGGACCAGCTTCACCGGCTCGTAGACGACGCGCTTCTGCTCTTCGTCGTAGCGCACCTCGGTGTAGCCGGTGGTCGGGAAGTCCTTGCGCAGCGGGTAGCCGCGGAAGCCGTAGTCGGTCAGGATGCGGCGCAGGTCCGGGTGGCCGGAGAAGAGGATCCCGAACATGTCGAAGACCTCGCGCTCGAACCAGTTGGCGCTGGGATGCACCTCGGTGATCGAGGGCACCAGCTCCTCCTCACGGATCGCGGCGCGCAGACGGATGCGCTGGTTCTGGTACATCGACAGGAAGTGGTAGACCACGTCGAACCGCTTGGGCCGCTGCGGGTAGTCCACCGCCGTGATGTCGACGAGGGTCGAGAAGCGGCAGGTGCTGTCGTGGCGCAGGAATTCCACCAGCCCGGCGATGTTCGCCGGCGCCACGTCCACCGTCAGCTCGCCCCGGGTCACCTCCCAGGAGAGCACGCAATCGGGGCGGCGCGCCTCGATATGCTGGCCCAGTTCCTTCAGTGCAGCACTCATCGTGTAATCGTCCCCGTGCGGCGGATTTTGCGTTGCAGCGCCATGATGCCGTAGAGCAGCGCCTCGGCGGTCGGCGGGCAGCCGGGCACGTAGATGTCGACCGGCACGATGCGGTCGCAGCCGCGCACCACCGAGTAGCTGTAGTGGTAGTAGCCACCGCCGTTGGCGCAGGAGCCCATGGAGATGACGTAGCGCGGCTCGGGCATCTGGTCGTAGACCTTGCGCAGCGCCGGGGCCATCTTGTTGGTCAGCGTGCCGGCGACGATCATCAGGTCCGACTGGCGCGGGGAGGCGCGCGGCGCGGTGCCGAAACGCTCCAGGTCGTAGCGCGGCATGGAGGTGTGCATCATCTCCACCGCGCAGCAGGCCAGGCCGAAGGTCATCCAGTGCAGCGAGCCGGTGCGCGCCCAGTTGATGATGTCCTCGGTCGAGGTCAGCAGGAAGCCCTTGTCCTGCAGCTCGCGGTTCAGCGCCTGGGTGGCCACCTCGCGGTCGCCCTGGGCGGTGTTGGCTCCGGTCATCACTCCCATTCCAGGGCCCCTTTCTTCCATTCGTAGGCAAAGCCGATGGTCAGCACCGCCAGGAAGGCCATCATCGACCAGAAACCGATCATCGAGACGTCCTTGAAGGCCACGGCCCAGGGGAACAGGAAGGCGATCTCCAGGTCGAAGATGATGAACAGGATCGACACCAGGTAGAAGCGCACGTCGAACTTCATCCGCGCGTCATCGAAGGCGTTGAAGCCGCATTCGTAGGCCGAGACCTTTTCCGGGTCCGGGTTGCGCACGGCAATGACGACAGCGGCCAGGATCAGCACCACGCCAAGCCCGATTGCGACGGCCAGAAAAACCAGGATGGGAAGGTATTCCCTCAGCATCTCTTCCACGAGTGGCTCCTTTCCGGCATGGCGGGGGCGCACGCCGTCCAATGGCTGAATACTTCTGGCGACGTTTAGCCCTGCCCCGGCTCAGGGTCAACCAAGGCCGGGCATGAATCGGCGCCGCTTCCGGCGCGCCCCGGCGGCAGCTTCGGCGCGGCTTGCGCTGGCCGGCGGCGGCGGTGCGAAGGGCCCCCGGGAAACATTGGGTCTTGCGGGTGAAATCACCCCGGCAAATGCCGCTTCACAGGCGCCGGTGGCCCGGCATGCGCACAATGAAAAGGCCCCGCCGCGGGGCGGGGCCTTGCGCGCATCCGGCCGGCAGCGGCGCTATTGCATCCAGGCCGCCTTGCGCTTGTCGAAGAAGGCGCCGATGCCCTCGGGCGCCTCGTCCCCGTCCCAGCAGCGCACCAGGGCGGCGATGCTGTCGGCGATCGCCGCCTCGTCGTCGCCGCCGGCCAGGCGGCGCACCAGCGCCTTCGCCTCGGCCACGGCGCCGGGCGCGCAGGAGAGATACGGCACGACCTCGGCCTCGACCGCCGCGTCAAGCTCCGCCTCCGGAACAACGCGCGCCAGCAGGCCCAGGCGCTGCGCCTCGGCGGCATCGAAGACGCGGCCCGACATGAAGACCTGCCGCGCCCGCGCCGCGCCCATGCGCGCGACGACATAGGGTCCGATGGTGGCGGGGATCAGCCCCAGCCGGGTCTCGGTCAGGCCCATCTTCACCGCCTCGGTGCCCAGCGCGATGTCGCAGACCGAGGCCATGCCCACGCCGCCGCCAAAGGCATTGCCCGCCAGCTTGCCGATCAGCGGCTTGGGCAGACGGTCCAGCGCCTGCAGCATCCGCGCCAGCTTGGTCGCCTCCTCGGCGCGGGTCTTGGGGTCCGCGGCCATCTGCTCGCGCATCCAGCCCAGATCGCCGCCGGCGCAGAAGCTCTTGCCGCGGGCGGCCAGCACGACGACGCGCACGGCGGGATCCACGCCCAGCGCCTCGGCGGCGCGCGTCAGCTCGGCGATCATCTGCGCGGAAAGGGCGTTGTGCTTCTCCGGCCGGTTCAGCCAGAGCGTGGCCACCCCGCGCGCATCGGTTTCGATCTCGATCGTCTCGTAGCTCATGCGGTGTCCCCCGTGTTGCGCATCGCCCGCGCCATCTGCGCCGCTTCCTCCAGGATGCCGGCATCGAGGCCGGTCTCGTAGCCGCGTTCGGCCAGGCGCGCGGCGACTTTCTCGGTTGCCACGTTGCCGGCGGCGCCGGGCGCATAGGGGCAGCCCCCCAGCCCGCCCACCGCGGCGTCGAAAACGCGCAGCCCCGCATCGAGGCTGACGTCGATGTTGTCGAGGGCCAGGCCCGACGTGTCGTGGTAGTGCCCGGCGAGCGCTTCCACCGGCACGACTTGCGCGACCGCCTCCAGCATGGCGCGCACCTGCTCGGGGGTGGCCCGGCCGATGGTGTCGCCCAGCGAAATCTCGTAGCAGCCCATGGCATAGAGCGCCTCGGCCACCCGCGCCGCCTCGCCCGGCGGCACGGCGCCGTCGTAGGGGCATTCGCAGACGCAGGAGACATAGCCCCGCACCGGCAGGCCCGCCTCGCGCGCCGCCTCCGCCACCGGGCGGAACCGCTCCAGGCTTTCGGCGATGGTGGCGTTGATGTTGGCCTTGGAAAAGCCCTCCGAAGCGGAGCCGAAGATGGCGATCTCGTCCGCGCGGGCGGCGCGCGCACCTTCAAAGCCGCGCATGTTGGGCGTCAGCGCGGCGTAGCGCACGCCCTCGG